>JAAZOW010000067.1 GCA_012797575.1 Methanomicrobiales archaeon
ATAGTGGTGATGGGCCGTGAAGATGACGACGACATCGGCTCCCGCAAGGGTCCCATCAAGGTCATGTGAGACCTCCACTCCGGGATACTCATCCACGTAAGGGTCATGGACCCTGACTGCCGCCCCAACCGCTTCCATCGCCGCAAGGTAGGGCTCCGCAGGGGTATTGCGGGTATCATCCGAGTTCTGGATGAACGCCCAGCCAAGGAGCGCGACCGTCGCGCCTCTCGGAGGTCTCCCCGCCCGCTCAAGACCCTCAAGAGTCAGGTGGACCATGTGGTGGGGCATGAACTCGTTGATCGCCCGCGCGACGCCAAAGATCGACTCAGCGCCGTGGGGATACCAGAGGTCGCCCCCGAGGACCTGCGCCCCCCGCTCAAGGTGCCAGGAGTCTTTCGTGAGGCAGTGACCCCCGACGCCCGCCCCCGGCCAGAGGATCGCGCGGGTTATCCCCTCGCCCTTGAGCGAATCGATCCCCGCCCGGACGTCATAGACGTTGACCCCCATCGCTTCGCAATGGAGCGCCAATTGATTTGCGGCCGCGATCTGGAGATCGCGGAAGGCGTTCTCGGCGGTCTTCGTCACCTCGGCTGCAGTCGCGGTCATCGGGATGATCTTCCCGGTCGTGAGAACCGGCCTGTAGAGTTCGACCGCGCGCGCCGTCGAGACCGCATCGATCCCGCCGACGATCCGGTCGTGCTCGCGGATATTCCTGATCAGCCGCCCGACCATCACCCGCTCGGGGGCGTGGGCAAGACAGAACTCCTCGCCGGCGACGAGCCCTGACTCCGCCTCAAGGATCTCCCGGGCCATCCCGACCGTCGTGCCGGGGGTGACGGTCGACTCAAGCACCACAAGCGTTCCTTCGGTGATATGGCGCCCGACGTTCCGGAGCCCCTCAATCAGGGCAGAGAAATCAGGGATGAGATCCTCTGGATCGAGAAAAGGTGTCTGGATGGCAAGAGTCACCGCATCACACCCTACAACCTCTGAAAAGTCCGACGTACACCGGAACTTCCCGGCGCCCACGACCTTCCTGAGGAGATCCTCAAGCTCCGGCTCCTCACCCTTGAGGGGCGACTCGCCCCGGTTCAGCATATCGACCTTGTAGCCGGAAGAGGCTGAATTGCGCTGAAACCCGAGGACCGACTCAAACTCGGTCGCATCCGCAAAGAGGGCTGCTGCAGGGACGCCAACATACCCCATCCCGACGACACCTATGATCCTGATCGGCCCTCTCGCATCGATCACCGACCGCATCCTCTCGTTCATGCAAAACACCGTGCAATTTCCTCGCAGATCTCCATGTTCAGCAACGCCTGGGCGGGGCTGACCGGAAACTCCCGTTCCTGCGTCACGCAGTCAAGGAACGTCGAAAGCTCGAGTTTCAGCGGCTCCTGCTTGTTCACGAGCACCTTCTCGATGATGTTCTCCTGCACATACCGTTCATCCTCAACCGCGTAGCGTCCGGGTTTTCTGTGGATGTAGATCTCCTGAGCCATGAAATCACCCTCGATGGTGAAGCCCTCTTCCTCGATATAGATCATACGGATCTTCTTTGACGACTTCCTGCTCGCAGAGAGGTAGACCGGGGTCTCCCCGAAGGAGAAGAGGGCGCTACAGACATCCTGATTGCCACTCCCGGAGAGGCGGTAGGCCCCGTCCGGGAGGAGAACGTTTCTCATGATATCGATATCATGGATCATCAGATCCTCGACGACCGAGGACCCGCTCACCCGGGATGAGGCTGGGTTGTGCCGCTTCATCTCGATGTAGAGAGGTCTCTGGACGATCTTTCTGATCTCAGGGACGATCGGATTGAACCGCTCGATGTGCCCGACGCCGACGACGAGATCATCGGGGATCTTCTCGATAAGCCTCCTCGTCTCTTCCGCTGTCGCGCAGATGGGCTTTTCAATGAGGAACGGCACCCCGGCATCGAGTGCCGTCGCCGCGACCCCAAAGTGGTAGGGCGTTGGAACGCAGATGCTCACCGCATCCGCACGTTTGAGGAGATCCTCAGCGGACGGGGAGACCATTGCCCCGAAGGCATCGGCAAGATCCTGAGCTGCACTCTCGTTCAGGTCATACAGGTAGAGCGAGTCCACCGCTTTGAGTTCCGAGTATACACGGGCATGGTTCCTGCCCATCATTCCGACACCGATTACACCTATATCCAAGGTTTCACCGCCAATAGTACTTGCCAGATACCCTACGATCTGAGCGCTGGATGATGATGTACTTACGTTTGTGCCACCCCGCTATGACACTATCGCAGTCTCCGCTCAGGCCCCGAGGAGATCCATAGGCCCGGAGCCCGGGCGCAGTTGGCAAGCAATAAGGTTTCATGGTGCGAAACCAATGCTCGTGTTTCAGCCCTCCAGGTACCTAGAGCAGATCATGAAGATCAACCCGGTTCAGCGACAGGGCCTCATCAGCCTCGCATCAACGATCGGGCTCACCGCGATCGGATTTCTCTCCACGATGTACTTCGCCCATGTCGTCGGCCCATCGATACTGGGGGCATACTTCCTCTTTGTCGCCTATTTCAGCGTCTTTAACCTGATCGGGGATGGCGGATTTGGAGGTGCTGCGGTGAAACGTATCAGCGAGGGAGAGGACCAGAACGCATACTTCACCGCATTTGCCCTCCTCCGGGTGGTGCTGATGATCGTCTCGGTGGGCTTCCTTCTCAGCATACAGCCGTATCTCGACAACTTCGCATCGTCAGGGCTGCTCCTCTGGTTGATCCTTGCGCTGGTCGTCAGCACCTTCTCAAACGTAGCTTCAAGGGGCGTTTACGGCAGGGGGATGGTCGGTATCAACCAGATCAGCGGCCTGATCGATACCCTGATCCGGATAGGTGTCCAGGTCGCCGCGATCGTCCTTGGTTACGGGGTTGCCGGTCTCGCGGGGGGTTTTGTTGCCGGTATACTCGCCTCGGGTCTCTTTAACTTCCGGTTTCTCGACCTCTCGTTGGCTCCGTTTAGCCGGTCACACGTCGCAAGCCTCTTTGCCTTCTCGATCTGGACGTTCCTCAGCTCGAGCGGCTATCTGGTCTTTTCGTATGCTGATACGATCATGATCGGCTACTTCATGACCGAGGCCGATATCGGCATCTATCGGGTGGCGCTCCAGCTCACATCGATTGCGACGTTCGCCACCCTGGCGCTTCACACAACCCTCTATCCGAAGATCAGCTACTGGGGAAAACAGAATGATCTCTCCCTGGTGGAGGGCGCGCTCACCCGCGCCTTCACCTACTCGCTCCTGCTCGCGGTCCCGATCGTTGCCGGAGGCTGGGTCCTCGGCGAGCGCCTCCTCTACTTCTTCTACGGGGAGGCGTTTGCCACTGGGGCGGGAGCCCTCGCGATCCTCCTGCTCGTCCAGGTGGCTCATGTCTTTATGTCCCTCCAGACGATGTGCCTGAACGCTCTTGACCGACCGCAAGATTCGTTCCGGGTGACAGCGATCGCGGTCGCGGCCAACATTGTGCTGAATATCCTCCTCATCCCGATATATGGTGTCGTCGGGGCCTCGGTGGCCACCCTCATCACCATGGCCCTGAACGCAACGCTCGCCAACCGCGCCCTCTCCCGGAACATCGCGGTACGGATAGAGCCACGGGCTACAGGCAACATCGTCCTTGCCGCGCTCATCATGGTGGCCGTAGTCGTGGCCTTCCCGTTTGTCATACCTTTCTCGAACGTCTTCTCCGTACTCGGGGCGGTCGGACTCGGCGGACTGATCTACATCCTGGTTCTCCTCAGGATCGATCGGAGCATCCACGACGAGTTAAAAGAACTGACACAGAAGCTCGGGATCCCGTGGCCGGAAGGGCTCTGATGGCCGATGAGCGCCTCACCGTTCAGGGGTTCCTCGCATGCTCCGGTGAAATGCTGCCTCCTGACGATGAGCCCTGTGGCCGGGTACCCCGGACCACAAACCCCCGTACGAGGATCGCTCTTGCAGAACTAAAACCGGTATACCGTGGCCCAGGAAGGCTTCAATGTTCGATCTTTTTGATATGCTCAATAGCATTCTCCGCCAGCTCCTCTCGCCCCTGCAACTCGGCGACGTCCCGTATCGCCTCAAGCATGTGGACGGAATCTTCAAGGAAACTCAGGATATCGGCGGGGTAGAGATCGATCCCGTATTCATCGAGGAGGTGGCCACTGATCTGGCGGTGGTCGAGTCCCATCTCACGGAACTCGATGATGGTGAGGACGAACTTCCGCTCTGGGCACCCGCAGAAAGGTGCATCTCTGCATCTGCAGTCCATGAAGTCGCGGAAGAAAGCCAGAAGCTGCTCACGCGTCCGGCGATCAAGCCCCTCAAAGTTGATCGCCCGCTCCACAGACTCGAGGAACGCTCCCGAGAAGGCGTGGTCAGGGAGCCGGAACCCTGCTGCCCGCTCCAGCCTCCGTGCCGCCCGAAATCGGGCCTTATTTGCGATCACGACGTTGCTCCAGGCACCTCGTCGAACTTCGCAAGTGACTTCATGGCGGTGCTCATGGTATCGATCTCGATGAGCCACTCATCGAATAGGCCGGGGTTATCCATATCTTCCTTGATGTACTTCGCGCAGCAAGCGGTGCCGTCGATCACGGCGGCCCCGATGTCCGCCGCGATCTCAAGCGCCTCCTCGAGCTCCTCCTCACCGAGTGCCCGACCTTTCTTCACGAGCGTCTTGATATCCGTATCAAACCCGCCCTCGAGGTACTTCCGGCAGGCGGTGAAGAGCACCAGCAGGGAGAGCTGGATCGACCCGATGATATCCTCAAGCTCTCCCCCAGGAAGCCCGGACATGACGATCAACTCCACATCATTGAGCTTTGCCGTGGCCATCTCCTTCGTGAGCCGGTCGTTTTGGTAGAGGCGGATGATCTTCAGGACGGAGAGGGTGATATCCTCGGTGAAGGCAAAGAGCATCTGCTCTCCTTCAGAGATCTCCTCACCTTCGGCGGGCTCAAAATCAGCGCCCTCCAGCGTCTTTATCCAATTGTCCCAACGCTCTTGGTTATAAAAAATATAGAAGAGTTTCATGGGTCCTGCCTGTTTGGCTTTCGCTTTCTTCGCCATATCAGTACACATTCGAAGTGCCCCTTTTAAAAATTATCTGCTCTTTGGATAGAAGACTGAAATTGCTGCGATCCGCGAAGATTCATCTAGTGCAAGCGAGCATAAGCTGATCAGATGGCAGGAGTTCGCGGACTTGATGTAGTCCTGAGGTCCTATGAGCCCATTGCGGTCGCGCTCTCCGGGGGGACAGACAGCTCGGTCCTGCTGACCTACGCCCGGCGCCATACTATCCAGGCGATCGCGATCAGCGTCGATACCGGGCTCACCCCCCCAGGAGAGCTCACGGCGGCCCGGAACCTCGCGGACCGCCTGGGCGTCTTGCACGTCACAGTATCGGTTGATATGCTTGATATTCCTGCAGTCCGGGAGAACCGGCCGGATCGGTGCTACGTCTGCAAGCGGGCCATGATGGAGGCGATCGTCAGTGAGGCGGGGCGGCAGGGGTGTCGGACGGTCGTCGACGGGACCCATGCCGATGACCAGCCTGTAGCGCGCCCCGGGATGCGGGCGCTCCGCGAACTCGGCATCAAGAGTCCGTTTGCCGAGTGCGGTATGGGGAAAGCAGATATCGAGGCCCTTGCCGTCGATCTGGGGGTGGCTATCCGCCCACCATCGGCGTGTCTTGCAACCCGCATCCCCGCCGGGGAGCCGGTCACCCGGGAATGCCTCGCGCTCGTGGGGGCTGCCGAGGCCCTCATCGCACGAGAGATTCCCGGGACCATACGGGTCCGATGCAGTGGCCGCCGGGCTATCGTCGAGGCCGACCCGGCGTATCACAGGAGGTTGGAACAGCTGATCGGTGCGGTAAGGGACCTCGGGTTTTCCGATGTGATGATCGCGCACGGCGGCTACAGGGAAGGAGGAGCGAATTCGTGGAAGCGGTGATGATCAGGTACGGCGAGATCTTTCTCAAGAGCGAGCCGGTGAAGAGGCGGTTCATATCGATGATGGTTAAAAACATCGGGCTTACCCTGGAGGCGGAGGGCCTCTCCCATCGCATCGAGGCCCCCCGGGGAAGGATCCTGATCTTCGGTGATGAACCCGGGCGTATCGCTGAGGTAGCCGCCAGGACGTTCGGGGTGGTGGGTGCAAGCATCTGCACGGTGACCACCGCCGATATCCCCGGGATCTCTGCTGCTGCTGAAGAACGCGCAGAACGCTGCATCCTGCCTGGAGAGTCGTTTGCAGTCAGGGCGCGTCGGTCAGGTGTTAAGGGTTTTTCCAGCCAAGAACTCGCGGCTGCGGTCGGCTCGGCCATCCTGAATCGGATCCCAGAGGCGACAGTAGACCTGACGACGCCTGATTGCGAGATATTCGTGGAGGCGCGGGAGTTCGGCGGTCTTGTCTACGACGAAGTGATCCGTGGACCCGGCGGACTCCCGTACGGGACACAAGGAGAGGTGATGGGGCTTCTTTCGGCCGGTATCGACTCGCCCGTCGCGTCATGGCTGATGATGCGCCGTGGATGTCTGATGGTGCATGTCCATATGCGAGGCGGGAGGTTTGGCGGGGCAGATATGGAAGGGACCGTCCTCAGGCACCATGCCAGACTCTCTGCCTGGATCTCGGCCCATCCCCTCGACCTCCTCGTCGTGGATATGGAGCCGTTCTTTGAGGCGATAACAGCGCTTGAAGAGCCCCGTTACCGGTGCATCCTCTGCAAGCGGTTTATGCTCCGGGTAGCAGGCATCCTTGCCAGGGAGCGGGGCGCCCACGCGCTCGTCAACGGCGACAACCTGGGACAGGTTGCATCGCAGACCCTGGCGAACCTGGCAGTGGTCGCTCCGGCGGCGAGTATCCCTGTGCTTCGGCCGCTCATCGGGTTTGACAAGGAGGAGATCGTCGAGCGCGCACGTGCCATCGGAACATTTGAGGCACAGCCGGGCGATATCGGGTGCGCGATCGCCCCCCGCCACCCATCGGTAGCAGCGCCCGCAACGACGATTGCACAGATCGAAGAGAAGATCGGTGTGGATGACCTTGCTGTGCGGGCGGCGGGGACGGTGCGGCGCTATCGCGCGAAGAACGGAGTGATCGAAGGAGAAGCTCAAACTCCTGGCTTTGGGGTATCCCCACCAGGCAGATCGCATCGAGGCTGAGCGCGTGAACTCCGTTCCCGGCTGAAGCAGCTCCCCGCAGGACCTGCTCCAGCCGGAAAGGCGACCCGTCCTGGAGCGGGTGCAGAGATTTTAGAGGATATTTAGCCCATTTTCCCGAGCGATCTTGACAAACGACTCTCCGACGTGCTGACTCTGCTTTGCGGTCAGCCCGAAGGTGTTGAATTTCCAGATCCTGGTGGATCCCGGTATGACCCCCGTGATCCCCTGCCTCCTCAGTTCGCTTGAGAGGAAGTACCCACGTTTCTTATGCTGTTGTGCCACCGTATCAAAGGAGCCTCGGGTATCTATCCTGGTGAGGGTGTGCCGGCGCGGATAGTCTGAGAGGACCTTCGTCCCCTCGATGGAGAGGAGGGCATCTGTGACCGCCTGTGAGTGCTCAACCTCGCTCTCCCAGTTCTTCACCCGCTCCCTGACGTGAGGAAACGAAGCCATCATGCCGACGACGGTGACACCCATGAGGGTGCAGCCCATCATCTCCACCTCCTTTATGCCGAACGTCCGGCCGGTCACGTCGCCCTTTGCCTTCGTTGTACGGAAGACCTCTTCCGCGTGCTCATCCGTCGCCGCAAGGAGGCCGGATGGTGCCGGGGCCGCCATGCTCTTGTGGCCTGATCCGACGATGAAATCGGCGCCGAGTGTTCTGCCATCGACCGGCATGATCCCGACCGAGTAGGCACCGTTGACGAGGACCGGGATATCATACTGGTGGGCGACCTTCACGATACCGGCGACGTCGTGGACGTTCCCGTACTGGTAATCGACGTGATCGACGAAGAGCAGGGGCGGCGTCCGCGAAAATTCCCTGATCACCGTCTCAATCTTTTCAGCGGCGGCATCAGGGGTGATATGGTTCTTTGCATCTTTTGGGATCTCCAGGGGTATACCGCCTGCCGCTTCGACTGCCATGAACTCGGTGTAATGGGCAAGTGCTGTGACGATGACAGGGTCGCCCTTCTCGACGTAGGTGCTTGCGACCGCCTGAAACCCCCGACGCGCCCCGGGGATAACCCGCACCGCATCCATATTCAGCCACGCGGCGAGGTCAGCATGGAATTGTGCGATTGGAGGGTTCTGGATGTAATCGAGCCTGAAGGGTCTGCGGCAGTTATCGCAGACGGAGTACCCATCACCAAACGATATAGCCGCTTTCATAGCATCGGCAGTGAGTCGCCCGCCCGCCTGGATGGGGTCAATGTTGATGTACATCTCCTCTATATCCCGGGCGTCGATACCAACTCCACACTTCATCGTATCAGCTCCTCCTCGAGGATTGCGATCTGCCGCTTCACCTTCTTGATGTAGGCTGCGGCGCGCTCCTGTTCCCCCTCATCGAGGTCATGCCAGGGAGCTGTTGTGCGCAGCAGGAACCTGAGGTCAGAGAGGATGAAGAGCGCCTGAAAAACTGCATCTACGGCTCTCTTTGACATGCGATCACCATACAAATATCTCCTGAGATATATTAGTTTAGACGCATTATGAACACCGCCCCCGGTGCCAGATACTTTCTTGCCGCACGGATCAGGCATTTATGTCTTGGGAACACGGAGATCAACTGAGCATGGATATCGTTCATGTAGCAGATACACACCTAGGATTATCGGCGTTTAACCGGGTCGATCCGGAGACCGGAATGAACCTGCGCGAGCACCTCATCTACAATAATTTCCTTGCCGCAATCGACCGGATCATCGGGATGCGCCCGGATGCCCTCGTCCATGCGGGAGACCTCTTCCACCAAGTCAAACCAAAGACTCGCGCTTACACAACAGCGCTTGACGCCCTCTGCCGCCTGCAGGATGCGGGGATCCCCGTGATCGTGATCGCAGGGAACCACAGTATGGCAAAGACCCGCTACACAGCTTCCCCGTTCGAGGTCCTCGAACGAGGGGGTTATCGCGCAGGCGACTTCTACGTCGCCCACCACAACCGCTACCGGCGGGTCGAGCTCGACGATGCCGTCTTTCACCTGATACCGAATATGCTCCTGCCTGGTGACTACCGGGCGGCGTTCGAGGAGATCGAGTTCTCAGGGGATACAAACGTGCTCGTCACCCATGGCCTTGCAAGCGCGTTGAAGGATAAACGCCTCCACACCGTCGCTGAGCACGAGTTGGATGCGACTATCATGTCAGATCGGTTCGACTACATCGCGCTCGGCCACTACCACGGCCAGGTGCAGGTCGCAGACAACGCCTGGTACAGCGGGTCGCTTGAATACTGCAACTACGGAGAGATCGGGGATACCAAAGGGGGGCTTGCTGTAGATCTTGCAACCGGGAGGGTCAATCCTCTCGACCTCCCCCACACCCCCATGATCGGTCTTGGGCGGATCAACTGCGACGGGCTCTCAGCCCGGGAGGTCGTGGACGAAGCCCTTGCGGTGATCGAGGATGCCGGAGAGACGATCTTCCAGGCGATCTGTCAGATCACGCTCGATGGGATACGCCGCGAGACCCTCAGGGCGCTCGATCGGAAAGCATTCGTCGATGCCCGGAACAGGATGCTCGACCTCAGACTTCGGGTGATTCCAGTCGATGACACCATCCAGATATTCCAGGAGGAATCTCTCGCCGGCCTGGATTATATCGCTGAATTTGAGCGTTTCGTTGAGAAGGAACACCTTGCCCCTGGTGATGAGGAGTTTGTGAGGAAGACGGGGACCAGGGTGCTTCGTTCGGTCATAACAGGTCGCAGGGAGAGAGAATGCTGCTGAATAGGCTCGTGATGCGCAACTTCAAGCGGTTTCGGAATCAGGAGATCCTCTTCCAGGACGGCATCACCGGGATCGTAGGAAACAACGGGACCGGCAAGAGCAGTATCGTCACCGCAATCCTCTTTGCCCTCTACGGGCTCCAGGGGACGGGGATTGATGGGGATCATATCGTCAGTTCGCTCGCCGGACCGCAGGACGTCTGCGAGGTACGCCTGGACTTCCTGGCCGGCAACAACGAGTATACTGTCATCCGCAAATTCAAGCGCCGCCCTTCCTCAACCCTCCACGAGGCAACACTCTACATGAACCAGAGGCTCCTTGCAAGCAGCGTCCAGAAGGTAGGGCAGGAGATGCAACGGATCGTCGGCATGGGCCCGGGTGACCTCCGAAACACCATCTACGCCGGGCAGAAGGAGCTTCTCACCCTGATCGAGAGCAGGGCTGGGTCCCGGAAGGACTGGTTCATGCAGGTGCTGGGCATCGACTACATCAAGAGGGACAGCATGGAAGTGCTCAAAGAGATCATCGACGCCCGGGACGGGAGCTATCGGGAGATCTCTGGAAGACTCCAGGAGCTGGACGCAGATGGTGTTCGCGCCCGCATCCGGGCGTTCAAGGACAACCTCGCCGATGCAGAGGAGGAGGGGAGGAGGATCGCGGTCGCGGAGAAGAGTGCCAGAGAGGCGCTCGAGCGGGCCCGGAAGGAGCGAGATCGCCTGCTCCTGGTGCGTGATCGCTATCTGAGCCTCACAAAGGGAGAGGAAGCCTTGATCGCCGAGATCGGGCGACTCCGCGATGAGTGCCGGGAGGGCGAGGCGGAGATCGCAGAGCGCATGAGGCTGCAGGATGACCTCGATGCCCTCACTCCCATCGCCGATCGCTGCGAGACCCTGAAGGCGGCGGTCATGGCGATCTCCGACGAGAAAGCCCAGGCCGATCGCCTGGTCCTCGAAGCAGAGACCGCGATGGAGCAGGTGCGTGAGTATGGTAAACGTCGTGCGAAGGTCGAAGCCGAACTTGCCGCACTTGCGGAGGACGAGGAGACCGTCACCAGGCTTTCCCGCGAGGTCGGGGAGTGGCAGGCGCTCAAGGCGCGCGTTGCAGCACTGAAAGGTCTCCAGCCTGAGTATGAATCCCTCCGCGAAGAACTCGCCCGCATGGATGAGCGATTCGGCCAGACCCGGCAGCGTGTCGAGGAGAACCGGGCTGATATCGAGGGGGTTGAAGAGAAGGTCCGGCACCTTACGGCGCTCGAGGCCGAGGTCGGCGAGTACGATACCCTCCGTGCCCGTGACGAGGTCTTTTCCCAGGCTGCCGCGCATGCCAGGGAGATGGAGCGGTGTCTGCAGGAGGTTCGCGCCGCATCGGGCGATCTGGAGCGGCTCAAGAGCACGATCGCCGGATTTGCCCGGAACCTCACCGGGCTGGACGCTGTAGAGATGGAGATCGAGGAGGCCGGGCGCAGGAGGGATCACCTGACGGCACGGATCAGCGCCTGCGCCACGCGCCAGCAGGCGGTCCGCGAGGAGATCCAGAAATTGGCCGAACACCAGACAGAGATCCGCAGGGCAGGCCCGGGGGGATCCTGCCCGATGTGCCACCAGGGGCTCGGGGAGCGCTACGAAGATCTGCTCGATGATCTCGCTGCGGCCACCGCATCGATGCAGGAGAGGCTTGCGGGCATTGAGCAGGAGCATACGAGGGCGGCATCCGATCACCGCGATGTCGTCGCCCGGATACAGAGCCTCCTGCAACAGCGTACCACCCTTCAGCACATCAGAGAGCAGCACGCACTCTATACCTCCCGCTACAGGCAGACTTCCGAGACCGCACGGCGGTGGGAGGCTGAGGCCGGGAAACATCAGGCCGCGATACAGGCGCTCGGTCTGGCAGAGTATGATCCGGCGGCGCACGATGCCTTGAGGGAGCGGTTCCGCGACCTTGCGGAGAAAAAGGCGAGGGCTGATACCCTCAGGGGTGAGTGCAGCCGGCTCCCACCCCTCAGGGAGGAGCGGCAGCGGCTCATCGCTGAGGTCGAGGGCTACCTTGCCCGGAAAGAGGAGATCGAGGAAGACCTCGCCCGGCTCGGATTTGACCCCCAGCTCCTCAAACGCCTGGAAGCCGAAGCCCAGACGCTTGAGGCGTCCTGCCATGCGCACATCGAGGCCCAGGCCAGGCTCTCACGGAGGCCGGCGCTCGAAGAGGAGCGCAAAGCGATCCTTGAACGACTAGAAGAGCTTCAGGCGAGGCTGCGGGAGATCAGGAGCGAGCAGCAGGGCCTCTCGTTTGACCAGGATCGGTTTGTGCGCCTCACCGAGGAGTTCCACCGCGCCGAAGAGGCGCATCGGAGGGCGCTCGAGCTCCGCGTCCGCCTCGAAGAGGTCCCGAGGGTGCGAAGAGCGTTTGAAGCAAAACGAGAGCTCCTCGCAGGCCTGGAGGCCGAGCTCCGCGCTACGAAGATAGCCCTCGCCGATCTCGATTTTGATGGGCAGGCGATCGCGGCAGTAGAGGAGAGGCTCGCCGGCCTTGAGCGGGATCTTGCGATAGCGCGGGAACAAAGCTACGCGATCACCGCCCGGATAGGTAGCCTGAAGGCGGATATCAAAGAGGAGACAGCCAGGCTCTCCCGGGCCGATGACCTTGCCCGGCAGCAGAAGTCGCTCCATGAAGAGATTGGGCGCTTAAAGTTGACCCGATCTCTCATAAGAGACTACACCGACTACCTCCTGCAGGTGGTCAGAGACAGGATCGAAGAGGAGGCAGGCAGAGTGCTTGCCGAGATCACCGATGGACGGTACGGGACGGTGATGCTGGATGACGACTTCACCGTCCTCGTCCACGATATGGGGGATGACTACCCGGCCGACCGGTTCAGCGGCGGAGAACAGGACGACATCGCCATCGCCCTCAGGATTGCCCTCTCCCGGTTTCTTGCCGGGGTGAATGAGGTGCACGACTCCACATTCCTCATATTCGATGAGATCTTCGGGAGTCAGGATGAGGAGCGGCGGAACAACCTCCTCCGGGCGCTCCGGACCCAGGAGGCTCACTTCCCCCAGATCCTCCTCATCTCTCATATCACCGAGGTCCAGGACGAGTTCTCAACGACGCTCATGGTCGAGATGGGGGCTGACCACACGAGCACTGTGAGGGAGCTTTGAGAGATGGATCAAAAAACCCTCTACCAGGACGCGATCCGTCGGGTTGCAGGGAAGATCCGCGAGTGCGCCCCGGAGGATCTCATCGAACGGTTCTCCGCGTGTAGCGGGTTTGATGCAGGGTCTTACCGGCACTGCCGCCCGTCGTTTGATGGCGCCGTCTGTGCGGTGGATGGGAGCAACGCCATCATCCTCGACTCAGGCGCCTTTGCCATCGCTGCTGTTCGCGCGTCGGTGAACGTGTATGCTGGAAGCGCGCGAACCTGCCGCAGGACGACTCCCCTGCAGGTCGTCACCGTCAATCCTGGGGCCGGGAACGAAGACTTCGACGCACTCTTCCACGAATGCTTCCACCATCCCCCAAAGGCGCCCCTCGACCACGATGATCCGATCCAGAACTCCGCCGTCATACGCGACACCCTCGAGTATTGGGCGGCCATGGAGATGGCCGCGGAGCTCGAGACCGGAGATCTCCTTGTGCTCGATGGCACGCTCCAGGTCCGCCACGCAAGCCACGATGAGGTCATCGAGAGCCTCTTAAACCTCTGCAATCTCAGGGGGGTGCTCATCGCCGCGGTGACGAAGCGGACAGCGCTCACCTGGGGCGGGGGGCACCCGATCGTCCCGGCAGCGGAAGGGCTTGCCCGCGACCTAGCCATCCCCGAGCCCTGGTATATCTGCCTATCTGTGGCGGAAGACCTGATCGACCGCCAGAGGACACATCGCTGGAAACAACGGGGCGGGCAGTACGTCGCGCGGCTACATCCTCGTGCGCAGAGGGCGTTTAAGGTGGAGATCCCGAAATACTACAACCAGGAGATGGTGGATCAGGTCTTCTCCGCGCTCGCCCACTTCGCCGACGACGGCAGGGTCACGGGCTACCCCTACCCGCTCCTGGACGCCCACCTCACCACCAGGATCGGGGCCGATACGGTCGAGCAGATCCGACAGGATATCATCAAGAGTATGGATCTCCTCGGCATGAGCCTCGCCGACTACACCAGCATCTTCGGTGACTACCATGATGAGTTTGATCGATATTGATGGAGGCGACGCCTCAAAGTACCGCCTGATCGGTGACCGGGTGCTCAGCTACCGGTTCGCCGTCCCCCACGACGCAGAGCTCTACCTTGGAGATCTGCTCAAGATCACCGACAGCACCAAGGGCCTGACGTTCTTTGCGAAGGTGAGCGATCTTATCCACGACTGCAACTTCTCAGACCCCAGGTGGGATACCCGCCCTCATACCGAGCACTTCTACGGGATCGGGGAGGATGTCTTCATCATCGTCGAGGCGATCCCGCTCGGATTCGTCGGGGAGGATGGCGGTTTCCGAAAACCTCGGACGATCCCCGCAAAATTCTCACGCGTAGAGATGCCGCAGGCCGGGGATTTTGCGTTTCTGCGACAGGTGATGGGTGAGATTGAGGTGGGTGTTATGAAGACCGGTCAGGGTGTGCTCAAGGACGTGAGGGTATCCCTCCACGCAACGGTGATGCGGCAACATATGGGCGTTTTTGCCACGACCGGCATGGGGAAGAGCAACTTCATGAAGGTCTTCTGCGCCTCGTGTATGCAGGCGCGAAGATTCGGGCTCCTCATCGTGGACCCGCACGGCGAGTACGTGGCAGGAGGCCGGTCGTCAAGCGGTGCGGCCACCAGCGGGCTCCTGCACTACCGGGCAGGACGGGATGGACTCTCGGTCTTCACCACGCAGTCGGATCGCTTCAGGAAAAAGTACATGATTGACCGCCTTTACCTGGACTATGACGACTTCAGGGCGCCCGATCTCCTCCTGCTCTACGAGCACTCCCAACCCCAGCGCGAGGTCGTTGAGATGCTTGAGAGCACACCTGGTTCTGCCGTGATCGACTTCTTCCAGAGCACCGACTTTGCAACCTTCGACGCCGCGGCCTACACCGGCAGGCACCCAGGGATCGCCAGGGACCTGAGGAACTTCTCGCCGAGCACGCTCTCGGTGATGCAGAGGCGTATCGCAGGCATGCTCACCCGAAGCAGGGGGTTCCTCCGTGAGAAAGGCTCGTCGATCCCTGATATCATCGCGGCACTCCACGAGAATAAGGTCGTCCTGATCGACATACCAGGCATGAGCGAGCAGAGCGAGCTCTTTGTCCTCTCGATCATCACCCGTATGATCATGCAGAACCACCAGGGTGAGGATGCCAGGGGCGCGGAGGAGCAGCATCAGGTGCTGATCACCATCGAAGAGGCGCAGCGGGTGCTCGGGTCAGGTCTCGGGAGCACCCGGACGTTCCGGGAGGCTGCCATGGAGGGGAGGAAGTTCGGTGTAGGGCTCTGTGTCGTCACCCAGCAGCCGAAGAACATCGATGCCCGGGTCCTTGCCCAGTTAAACACCTTCGTCGTGATGGGGCTCTCAGACCGCGGAGACCGCGATATCATAGCAAGCAGCGCAAAACAGGATCTCTCGCGCCTGGATACCGAGATACAGACGCTTGATGCGGGCGAGGCGGTCATAAGCACCCTTGGTATACCGTTCCCCGTGAGCACGAGGATCCATCTCTTCGAGGAGTATATCCAGGACCTCGATAGAAGGCCAACCTCAAGGCCGATAGAAGAGGGGCTTGACACATCGTTCTAATTGAGAGATGGTGACAGGATCTCAACTGTCCCGGTCAACCGTCTCTTCACTGAACACTTTGGCGCCAAAAGGCGTCAGGATTACTGAACTTTCTCGATCTTCCGGATGGAGACGCAGTTGATGACAGCATCTCCAGTCATGATATAGCGTTTGACGACGGTCCCGAGAACCTCGACCACATCCCCTTCCTGCACATCTCCCGCCGGTGAGGTGAACATCTTGACCGATATCTCTCCCGTCCGGTCGGCGACGAGGTACTGTGGCCGGTTGAGGAACTGAAAGTAGACCCGCTCGACGACGCCCTTGACACGCACCGGCTTGCCGAGCATGTTCAGGTTGATCGCGCGAATACGGGTGGTTTTTGCTTCTGCTTCGTACACTGGCACCAATGACGCATACTGCTTCTGGCTCATGTAGTTGAGCGCTGCTGGTATGAGGATCAGCATGACAGCCGCTGGAACCGCCCAGATCAGTGAGCGTACATCCCCGGTAGCGAAGACGTACACGCCGATCAGGGCCATAAAAAAGAGGAAGACGGCCAGTGCAACTGGCGTCACCCTCACTCTAATATCTCCGATCTGCATCGCTTATCAGGTTTACTTCAGAGCAGCAATTTCTTTTCTGAACGCGACCCAATAAAGGACACCGACAAAGAGCAAAGCGCCGACTATATTGCCGAGCGTAACTGGAATCAGGTTGCTGGTCCACATGGTTACCCAGTTAACCGATTCGACTGCCTGCGAAGGGTCAATGCCTGTGCAGAAGATGCCCGTAGGGATAAAGTACATATTCGCAACACTGTGCTCAAACCCGGTGGCAACGAAAGCGAAGATCGGGAACCAGATACCGACGATCTTTCCTATCGCGTCATCAGCGCATATACCAAGCAAGATAGCGAGGTTGACGAGCCAGTTACAGCCAATGCCTTTCAAGAATACTGACCATAGAGCCATACCACTGGCATAACTTGTCTTTGCTGTTGCAATACCTATTGCTCTTAGGCCAAACGCGGTGAGCGTTGCGCTCCCTGCGGCATCGAAGCTGACACACGGCCCGTACGCCATGATATACGCGAAGACTATCGATCCGATAAGGTTACCGATGTACACCCAGAGCCAGAGATTGAGCACACTGCCCCAGCTGACCTTGTGGACGAATGCAGCCATGGGGGCGAGCATCGCATCCCCGGTGAAGAGTTCTGCACCGGTCATAACCGTGATAATCAGCCCCACAGGGAAGACAGCACCCAGCATGAACTGGGCCATACCAGCACTTGCGAAACCGGATCTCAGCGCAACATCAGATGCCATTACACCGGTCGAACAGACCGTCGCGAGCGCACCGCCCATGGCGATGTAGGCGCCGGACATGAAGCCGCGCACGATCATATTCCAGACCGGCAATCCGACCTTGTACTTCCCGGCATCTCCCGCTTTTGCTACTATAGCAACTGGAGGATGGAACACCATTTTTCATACACCTCTCTAAACGTCCTACCTATACCTTCGAGTAACCTGATTGTATAGGTCTAATTAATGAGTAATTTGAGAGGCATATTAATATGTTTCGAATTGATCGTTGTGTGAAGAGAATATAATCTCGTTTAGAGCGCTTATCATTGGTGTAAGTTAATTTCTATCGCTAAACGCTGGAAATCGACAAACGTTCTTTTTGACATGGATTTTGAGGTCACGCAGATCCCGGATGATTTTTTGGAAAAGTTTGAGAGCCTGGTTGGTCAGGCGCGCCGATCCGTCCTCTTCTCTGCCCATATCCCCATTTTGACGGTAAAAGCCGGTAAAATCACCCGGAATACATGCGCGGCCTGGATCGGTCTCGGAGGTGAGCGGCACAGCGGCTGGAAAATCCTTATTTCCAGAAATCTCGCCCTCTGATACCTTCTTCTTCTCCCCTCCCAGGCTCCGGGAGAGGTCTCTCTCGGAATAATTTGCAGATGGTGCAATACAGCCTGCCCGCGTGCTGCCGCGGTCCCGGTGCTCTGGAGAAGGTGCTGATCACGCGCGGAACCAGGTACGGCTCGCTCCACCCGGGGCGTGCCAATGCCCTCCGCAATGGTGGACATCAGAGCCGATCCCCCGATGGTGCCCGGCCATCGACCAACTTCGTCGCGCACGAGCGCAGTCCCCCCCGGCGGGAGCCTCACGGCGGATCGGGATACATGCCCACCCTGCCAGCCGGTTCATTTTCGCCCTGGATACCCAAACTACATTGAGGTCAGCACGCGATATGTACATCAATGGATTCCCTTGACGACTGGTTCCCGTACCGGGAATACCGACCTCACCAGCGGGAAATGCTTGAAGCGGCTGCATCTGTCGCGCGCGACGGCGGTATCGCCATGATCGATGCACCGACCGGAAGCGGCAAGTCGAGCGTGATCTCCGCGCTCCTCGCAGAGAGCCGGGGGCGAAAAGTGCTCGTCGCCGTCCGCACTATCAGTCAGCTCACCACGTTTATGCGCGAGCTTGCGCTCGTCCGGAAGAAGCGCGGCGGTCTGAAGTTCGCCTACCTCATCGGCAAGTCAAGCATGTGCCCGCTCGGTGGCGAAGGGGACGTCTACCGGCGATGTGAGGGGGTCAAGGCTTTCTCGACAGCGCTGATGCGGGAGCGAGCACAGAAGGGTTCACTTACCCCGGCAAACGACCGTCATATCAGACAACAGATCCGGAAGATGGACCCCGACCACCCGCTCATCTGCCCCTACTTCATCCACGGCAAATCGTTTGTAGAACCGGAGGATGCGGGACTGAAGATGATCCCGTCGGCGGCCCTGCGTGTCCGCGCCGAGCGGGTGAGCACCGAGCTGATCTGGCCCGACAAGCTTGCCGGATTTTGCGGCAACATCTGTCCCTACGATACGATGGTGCACGCCGCCCGGGGCGCTGATGTGGTGCTCGTGAACTTCTACCACCTCTTCAACGACGCCATCAGGGAGCAGCTCTACCAGTCGCTCGGGATCGAGGAGCACGATGTCTTGCTGCTCATCGATGAAGCCCACAACTGCGGTGACGTGGTCCAGAACATCGAGAGCGTGATGATCGAGGAGCATGATATCGTGCAGGCTGGGCACGAACTCGCCGGACGACGGCGGTCTCAGCACCAGGCTGATGCCATCGCCCAGATCCTGCCGCAGATCACTCGATTCATGGATGCACTCAAAGAGTCGCACGAGATCGAGGACTGGTTTGATCCTGCGATCTTTCAGCGAATGATCCTTGCGGGTACACTCTACCAGAACATGGAAGGGATCGTGGACGACCTCCTCAAGATCAGCGAAGGGATCCGCGAAAAAAACATGCAGGCAGGTGAGTTCCGGGAGAGTGCCCTCGAGCGGCTGACTGAGTTCTTCTACCGGATCCTCCAGTCCGCGGCCGACCCGGCCTACCTGACAATCTACCGCAAGGGCGAGGACGGTATGGTGGCGCTCGAGGTGCGAAACATCGATCCGAGCACCAAACTCCGGGATATCGTCCAGGCACACGCATGCTCCGTCCTGATATCGGGCACGCTCTCACCCATCGAGAGTTACCAGCGCTACTACTTCGGCGATCTTCCGGTCAGCGCGTTGTCGCTTCCAAACTCGTTTCCTCCAGAGAATCGCCGCATTTTCTGCGCAAACGACATCACCACCGCCTACTCGATGCGCCGGGATGCGCAGAACCTCGCGCGGACTGACGACTACATCACCACGTTTGCTGCCCTCCCGGGAAACCTCGCCATCTACTTTCCCTCCTACGACCTGGTCAACATCTTTGCGGAGCGGTGCGCTCCCCGGATCAAGAAGAAGCAGATCTACATCGAACCGAAAGAATCTGCAACGGCCGCTACCATGCTTCGAGAATTTATGTCTCTCCCCGGAGAGGGGCGATCCGGCATCCTCTTTGCAGTCTGTGGCGGCAAGTGGAGTGAGGGCCTGGACTACCGGGGGGAGATGCTCGCGGGTGCACTCGTCATCGGCCTCCCTCTCGCTCCATTCAACCGTGTCCGCCGTATGGTGATCGATTACTTCCGGATGAAGTTCGGGCCCGAGGGGGAGTTCATCAGCTACACCCTCCCGGCGATCAACCGCGCCCTGCAGGCGCTGGGAAGGGTACTCAGAGCACCAGAGGATCGGGGGATGCTCGTCCTCGGGGAACGACGGTTCCTGGAGTCCAGGGTCCGCTCCGGCCTGCCACCGTGGATGCAGGAGGAGATGACGACCTGCACCATTGATATCTTCCAGAAGGAGGCGGGAAGATGGTGATCGTAACTGGATCGTGCCGGTTTGGGCTCTGGCACATCCACGTGACGTGGCAGGGGAACCTCGTCTATCGGGTGCGCTTCGCCCGCGAGGGTGTTGTCGGTCCGATCCCCGAGGAGATCCGGCGCTACTGCGCCGGGCGGTCGGCAGACCTCTCCTCTCTTGAGAGCGTCGCAACCGAAGGGGAATCGACCTTTGCGAAGATCTACCGCGCGGTGCGAGCTATCCCCTGCGGGGAGACCGCCACGTACGGCGAGATCGCCCGGATCGTCGGGACAGCGCCCCGCGTGGTTGGATCGGCGATGGCCAGGAACCCAACCCCGATCGTGGTACCCTGCCACCGCGTCGTCGCGAAGACCGGCCTTGGAGGGTTCTCCCCGGATCTGGAGATCAAAGAGGCCCTGCTCGCCATGGAGCGGCGCACGCCCGGACCCTGCACGCCGCGAGATGAGAGGGATTAACTGGTAATCTGTCAGAGGTGATCAGGATGAAGATCGTGGTCCTGGGGGCGGGGGCGGTCGGCCTGGCCATCGCCGCCAAGCTATCCCGCGTCGTGAACGTCCATGCTGTCGCCAGGAAGCGGCATGCGGACGCAATGCGGAAACGGGGTCTCCTGATGACCGGGATATGGGGTGAAGGCACATACCGCTTCAGCTGCTCTGAAAGCCTCCCGGATGCGTGGCATGGTGCTGACTACTACATCATCACCGCAAAGTCCACTGACACTGAGGCGGTCTGCCGCCAGTTTGTTGGCGAGATCCGGGGACGCGAGGTGGTGAGCCTCCAGAACGGCATCGGGAACGAGGAGATCATCGGACGGTACACCGACCGGGTCGTCGGGGGGATGGCCATCACCGGATTTGAATGGCGAGGCGACGCGTCAGTCCACGTCTCGGTGGAGGCTGCGCCTATGAAATTCGGGCGATTTCCGTCTGGTATGGATGATTCGGTCAGACGCCTTGTAGACCTGATCCGGGAGGCTGGCATACGGGTTGAGGCAACCGATGATATAGGGAGCGATCTCTGGTCAAAGACCCTTTATAACTGTGCATTAAACCCGCTCGGCGCAGTCACGAATGTTCCCTACGGGGCACTCGCCGACCAGCACGCCTGGGCGATTGTCGCGGCGATCGTCAGGGAGGTATATCAGGTGGTGAGAGCCGAGGGCGTTGCCCTCCCCTGGGGGACGGCGGAGGCCTACTTGGAGTATCTCAAGACCGAGCAGCTCCCGGCGACGGCCGCCCACCATTCGTCGATGCTCCAGGACCTCGCCCGGGGCCGAAGGACCGAGATCGACTTCCTGAACGGCGCTGTAACAGATCTCGCCCGAAAGCATGGTATCGATGTGCCCTACAATACCTGCATCACAGAGCTGATACGCTTCCGGGAGCGGCTCTGACGGCAAGGATGGGTATGCGGTCAGCGATCATACTTGTTGGGGGAGAGGCGCAGCGTGCCGGTGGGCGGGAGAAGTACTTCTTTGTGGTCCAGGGCAAGACCTTCATCGACCGTCTCATCGATACCCTGCGGGAGGTGGTGGATGAGATCGTGCTGGTCGCCCGGGATCCCGAACAGTGTGAACGGTTCTGCCACCTCGGTGATGTCAGGTGTATAGCGGATGTCAGGAGAGGACTTGGACCTATCGGCGGGCTGCATGCGGGGGCGCTTGCGGTGCACGGTGAGCATACCTTTGTTGCAGCCTGCGATATGCCCTGCATAAGCCCGATGGTGGTTCGACTGCTCTTTGACGCCATCGGGGATTGCGATGCCGCCATTCCCTGCTGGAACGCCGAGATGCTCGAGCCGCTCCATGCAGTCTACCGGACGAGCGCGCTGCTTGCCTATCTGGAAGAGCATGAATCGCTCTCACTCCGCGCGATGGTATGGAACCTCAACACCCAATACGTGAGCGTGGAGAGGATCCGGGAGATCGATCCGGATCTGATGACGTTTACGAACATCAATAAGCTGGAGGATCTGAAGATGATCGATCCCCCGGATGAGCACGACCAGGGTAGCGAGTGCGGGCTGTAGCTCAATTGTTTCATTTTACAGACAACGTAGACTGATCCTTCGCCACCCGGTGTGGTCGAGGCGCATCATCTGAAGAAGCAGGCGCTGGACACGCCCAAAACCTATAAATAGTTTCTCCGAGTAGTCAGGGCTTGATGTCATCGGGGGAGATGTCTTCGATCAACTCAAATTTAGAAGAGGGGGTTGGTTCCGGGGAAGTGCGGGTCATGCAACCCGGGCGCAGAGGGCGCGAACTGGCTGTTTACCGCCCTTTATCGCTTTTCCTGTTCTTCTGCCTGATCATTGTCCTCTGCGGGCCGGTTGCTGCTTCAGAGAAGACTTATACCCCTCTCTGGAACCGGGGAGCCTGCGGAGCCGTCAGCTCTGTGGACATTTCGCAGGATGGTGCCGTGATCGTCACCGGTTCGGACTCGACTGTCTACCTCCTGGATCAGGGAGGAGAACTGCTTTGGGAAGCCACTGTCGGTTCACGGATAAATGGTGTCGGTATATCACCAGAAGGGTCGCATATCGGTGTCGCTGCGGATAAGCTCTATCTCTTTGATAGAGACGGCAAACTGCTCTGGACCGAGAAGACAACGTTCGTCTACCACAGTGTGGCGCTCTCATCCAGGGCCGCATACGTCACCGCTGGATGCGACAACGGCGCGGTATATATATTTGATACGAACAAGAGGACGCTCTGGGACTACGATATGGGAACCAGCAGTTATGATATTGCCATATCAGAGAATGGTCGTGTAACCGTAGCAGGATGTAAAAACAGCGGGGTTTATTACCTCAACAGCAGAGAAGGGGAGTCCTGGAGTTACGGAACTGGAAAGAGCGTGAAGGGCATCGCCCTCACCCCTGACGGGCGGTTCGTGGCCGCAGGATCGATTGACCGGTGCGTTTACCTCTCTACCGGGCAAGGGGAACACCTCTGGAAATACCCCACTGAGAATGCCGTCATATCGACAGCGCTGACGAATGAGGCACGGGAGATATTTGCTGCATCTGGTATGTCGGTCCATATCCTTGACCGCTCTGGAACAGAGATTCAGAGGATCACCCTCAACGGCCGTGCGGAATCGGTTGCTGTGACTCCTGATGGCTCGTTCCTCGTCATCGGGGGCGGTGATGGTGACCGGTCTATCCATCTGCTCACCAGCGATGAGGCACTCATACACGAAGAGGGTACGCCGGAGCCGGAGAAGACCGTAGCGAGCGGTACTGAGCCTCAGGGTAGGCCGGCAGGCAACGTGACGCAGCTGGACAACAGCACGACAACGCCCACGGGTGCGAACTCTCAACCCTCAGAGGGGGGAGGTTCGGTCACGGCGCAGGTGCGTGGGTGGCTGGAGAACATATTCGCTCTCCTCTTCAGGCCGCAGGAAGATTTCCTGGCCTGATTTTCCTGGAGATACCGGGCCCGGGACAGGCATTACACCAACGCCCCGCAGGCTAAATCCTGTATCTCCTCCCGCTCGCGTCGCGTGCGTAGTGCCCGAACTCGCTCTTCAGCAGAACGTCGCCGGAGAAGACCGGGCCATCCCTGCAGACTCGGAGACCATGCGGGTCGATGCAACACGACCCACAGAGGCCGACCCCACACTTCATGTAGCGGTGCAGGGAGAACTCGCCCCGGTCTGCGTATCCTTCACGGTCAAGGATGCCGAGCACCGCCGCCATCATGACCTCAGGCCCGCAGACACAGATGCCGCTGAAGTCGGCGAAGTCCACCCTTGATGTGAGGTCTGTCACAAACCCGTGGTGACCGGCGGTGCCATCGTCGGTCGCAACCATCAGAGTCGCCATCTCACGTATGCGGTCGGCAAAGAGGAGTTCAGAGGCCGTCCGGGCGCCGAGGAGGAAGACATCCACCTGTCCGGCCGCGACGAGCGGCAGTAGTGGGGAGGCGCCGACGCCGCCGGCGATGGCAAGCGTCCTCCCGGTGAGTGTGAACCCGTTCCCGTACGGACCCCGGATCCCGATCCGATCACCCTCCTGCATACCAAAGAGGGCTGCGGTCGCATCCCCCACCTTCTGGACGGTTATCGACGACGGGGAGGAGAGGGCCATCGGGATCTCATCGATGCCCGGCACCCAGACCATCACGAACTGACCGGGCCGCGCCGTGACTTCACGATCGAAGACGAACGTCTTGATCGACGGCGTCTCCTGGATGATCTCTCGCAGCGTAACCGCGATCGGTATCTGCTCATCCATGGGCGCACCCCACGATATCGCGGGCATCGATGCCATCGGGACTGTAAAGATCCTGTGCAATCGTCGCAAAGACACCGATATCACCGATGACAGCGCTCCCGATCTCGACGGCATCCGCACCAGCCATCATCATCTCGATGACGTTATCTGCAGTATAGACCCCGCCACACCCGATGATCGGGATAGAACAGGCCTCATAAAGCTCGTAGACGCACCGGACCGCGATGGGAAAGATCGCCTTCCCTGAAAGCCCGCCAAACCTGTTCCCGAGCACCGGCCGGCGGAGATCTGTTGATATCCGCATCGCCTTCACCGTATTGATCGCAACGACCGCATCCGCTCCGCCACGTTCCGCCGCCGCCCCGATCTCAGCGATATCGGCGATGTTCGGAGTGAGCTTTGCCCAGGTCGGGACGCCGAGAGAGGATACCGCCCTCGTGCACTCCTCCACCAGGGCGGGGTCGCTCCCGATGGAAGCCCCGTAGCCCTCGGCGTGGGGGCAGGAGAGGTTCAGTTCAAGACCTGAGGCCACCCCGGCGAACCAACCTGCGACCGTCCGGAACTCCTCAGGTGTCCCGCCAAAGATGCTCACGATCACCGGTTCGGCCTGAAGGCCAACCAGTTCATCTACAAACGCGGCCGAGGGGTTCGGGAGACCCATGGCGTTGATGACACCGCCGTCGACGACGACCAGGCAGGGGCCGGGATGTCCCGTCTTCGGATCCGGACCGATGGACTTCGTGACCACACCACCGGCACCGTTTCGCAGGATACGAGCGAGTGACGCCCCGGTGGTCCCGAGGATGCCGGCCGCAAGCAGAAGGTGGTTCCTCAGCTGGACACCGCCGATCTCCGTGGAGCCAGGAAAAAGCGTAACCATCGAGAAAAAGGTGGGAGTGAGGTATTATTATACCCTCGCGCCAAGTATAATGAAGAAGGAATATCTGCTCCGCTTCCTGGAGCCTGGATACTGGAGCGGAATGCGGCAAGGTGCCCCTTTTCCTGCTGGCCCGTTACCCTCCATGTAGCAGAGCTGATTTGATCGTACAACCTTTTACCGTTACTTATACAGGACGATACGTATGACCTCGCTCGCAATCTTAGGTGTAGGAAAAGTGGGGGGCGAAACGGCGTTTCTCTCCGCCGCGCTCGGTCTTGCCGATGAGATCATCCTCTACGATGCATATGAGCCCATTCTCCAGGCTCAGGTGCTCGACCTACAGCATACCGGTATCGACGTCACGATATCCACTGACACAGCTGAGATGCGGGATGCTGACGTCTTTATCTTCGCGGCAGGCACCCCGAGAACCCCGGACATCAAGACCCGGGCCGATCTCCTCGAGGCCAACATACCGGTGGTGAAGCGATGCGGCAGGCACCTGCAGGAATTCTCCGGGATCGTCATCACCATCACGAACCCCATGGATGCGAACAATTACGGTCTCTGGAGGATGATGGACATCGACCGTCGGCGATGCATCGGATTTGGCGGCCAGCTCGACAGCGCCCGGTTTGCCACCCTCCTCCGCGAGGCCGGTATCCCTGGACCTGCCTGGGTTCTCGGTGAGCATGGCGAGCACCAGGTGCCACTTTTTTCAAAGGCTGGCGCCCATTTCGAGATCGAAGATCGGGAGGAGACTCTCACCCGGCTACGGGGGGCAAGCATGGAGGTCATCCGTGGCAAGGGAGGTACGGTCTTTGGCCCTGCTTACCACATAACGATGTTGGTGCGTGCGATCCTCGAGGACCGGCGCGAGGTGTTCTCCTGCTCGTGCGTGCTCGACGGCGAGTACGGTCTCTCAGGCTGCTCGCTCGGTGTCCCCGCCCGGATCGGGCGCGAGGGGATCCTCGAGATCGAGGAGTGGAGTCTCGACCCCTGGGAAGGGAAGGGGATGGCAGAGGCGGGAGCATTTGTGCAGAGGCTCTGTAGGAGGTTTGATGACTGAAAAGATGTCGGAGTCATGCACGATCTCCCCGGTAACCCTATCCGACTTTGGAAAGACCCGGATCGGCGTTCACCAGGTGGAGTATAGTATCGGTCCTGATATCCCGGTCGTCCATGTATTCGGTCGGGATGCCTCAGGAAAGGGTATCAGGATCGACGTGACCGGTTTTCGCCCCTACTTCTACGCGCCCGCCGATCAGGTGGATGGAAAGCCTCTCCCGCTGGACGTCGACGTGGAGCCCGATACGACCTACCGCTCCATTCAGGGTGAGGCGCTCCGAAGGCTCTACACCCGACGGCCCGGTGATGTCCGTGATGTGCGTGATCGCTATCGGCACTACGAGGCGGATATACCGTTTGCCACCAGGTTCATGATCGACTGCGCCCTTACCGGTGGCATGGAACTCTCCTCCGACACCCAGGTGGTCGATTACCGCGAGATCGCACCGGCCGACGTCAAGGCCCCCGCGCGCACCTGCATCATGGATATCGAGTGCGTGGATGAGCTGGGATTCCCTGAACCCGAACGCGATCCCATCATCTGTATCACCTGCTGGGATTCTTTCGACGAGATCTACACGACTCTACTCTGGATTCCTGGGGAGGCGCCCGGTGACGCGCCCGAGTTCAGCCTCCACGAGCGCCACCAGGTCACCCGGTTCCCGAACGAGGTGGCGATGCTCAGGGGACTCATTGACTACGTCAGGGAGCACGACCCCGACATCCTCTCTGGCTGGAATTTCGTTGATTTCGACATCCGCTACATCCTGCAGAGGATGGCAGCGCTCGGGCTTCGCGCCGAGGACCTTTCGCGCCTCCCCGGCCAGACCATACGGAACGCTGTCCGAGGACGGGCGATCTTCGATCTCCTCGGCGCATACCGGAAGATGCACCAGGCCCAGAAGGACTCCTACCGGCTCGACGCGGTCGCGGAGGAGGAGCTCGGGGAGACAAAGGTCCGCTACAGCGGGACGATCACCTCGCTCTGGCAGTCTGACCCGGCCCGACTCGTGGAGTACAACTACCGGGACGTCGAGCTCTGTGTCGGGATCGACCGGAAGAACAATATCATCGAGTTCTATCGTGAGATCGCCCGGTATGTCGGGTGCCCGCTCGACCGGACGCTGAACTCATCAAACGTCATCGATATCTACGTCCTGCGCAAGGCTTCAGGCAGGTTCATCCTCCCCTCGAAGGGATTTGCCTCCGGGGATGAGTTTGAGGGGGCGACCGTCTTTGAACCCGCTACCGGTCTCCGGGAGAACGTCGTGGTCCTTGATTTAAAGTCGCTCTATCCTATGGCGATGATGACGATCAACGCGTCACCCGAGACGAAGAGCCCGGACGGAGAGCTACGGGCTCCAAACGGTATCCGGTTCTCCCGGGAGCCGGATGGGTTGACGCGGAGCATCCTCTCAGAGCTCTTGAGCGAGCGGGAAGCGCGCAGACACCTCCGCAACCGCTACCCCTTCGGGTCTCCGGAGTATGTCCTCTACGACCTCCAGCAGAATGTCCTGAAGGTGATCATGAACTCCTACTACGGAGTCTCGGGCTACCCCCGGTTCAGGCTCTACGATCGCGAGATCGGATCGGCCGTCACATCGGTCGGTCGGGCTATCATCAGGCACACCCGCGATATCATCACCGGTCTCGGCTACACGGTTATCTACGGTGACACCGACTCCTGCATGGTCGAGGTTCCTCCCGGGAGCCTTGAGGAGACCATCGCAAAGGCGCGGATGATCGAGGCGCGCCTGAACGAAAGTTACGGGGACTTTGCGCGCCGCGAGCTCGATGCCGATACGCACTACTTCTCTATCAAGTTCGAGAAAGTCTACCGCCGCTTCTTCCAGGCCGGCCGAAAGAAGCGTTACGCCGGGCACCTTATCTGGAAGGAGGGCAAGGACGTCGATGAGATCGATGTCATAGGGTTTGAGATCCGGCGGAGTGACTCGCCGCAGATCACCCGGGAGGTGCAGCATACCGTCGTCGAGATGATCCTCCATGGCGATCTTTTTGAGGACGTGCAGGCCTACTTGCGCGCCATCATAACGAGATACCGCCGCGGGGAGTACTCTCTCGACGAGGCGGGCATTCCAGGGGGGATCGGGAAGAACCTGGATAGCTACGAGAATGAAGATGCCCACATCCGGGGAGCGAAGTACTCAAACGAATACCTCGGGACTGATTTCAAACGGGGTAGCAAACCAAAACGCGTCTACATAAAGACCGTCACCGAGAAGTACCCTCGGACGGATGTGATCTGCTTCGAATACGCCGATCAGGTGCCGCCCGAGTTCGTCGTCGACTGGGAGACCATGCTTGAGAGGACACTTAAGGGTCCCATCTCGCGGATCATCGAGCCCCTGGGATGGGACTGGCACGAGATCGATCCGACGCGGACGACGCTCTTCGACTTTGGAATGTAAGAAAAAGTCTCCAGGAGGGCCCGGGGCTTACGCCAGGCCCCTCTTCCCGAGCTCTTCCTGGAGGAACTCGTTGCGCTCGATGTTCTTCGACCAGATGATACGACCGCCGACCACCTGCCAGTTGCCCATCTCCAGTATATCGATCCCCTCAGGGACCCCGGAGACGTTCGCCCCGGTGGGTACGACCAGGACAGCTTTATCAACGCTGATATTACTCTCAAAGAGTGCCTGACACTGGCCCTGGAGCTCCTCGACAGTATCCTCTGGGACCACGGGAGCCATCTTCACGCCCACGACCACCCGCTCTGTCTTCCCGGCGACCCGGCGGGAGAGCACGCATTCCGGCTGCACACTGCCGTAGGTCGGGAACCATGCAAACGTCCACCCATCCCGGGGAGAGAACTGCCGGGCAAGGGCTTTCTTGACATCAAGATACGTAGAATCCTTTACACCACCCATATCAATAACCTCTCTTCTAGAGTATGGTCACGGTCAAATATAAGCGTTGTAGTTCTTTTCTATCCCTTATACCTCCCGCCCCCAGGACGGGGAGAGCTGATCTGGGGTTGCCTGACGAGCCTCTCCCCGGTCTTTCCCACACGCGAACCTTTTTAGGGAGCGCGATCTCTCTCCCCCTCCCATGAGACACCTTGCCGTGTTCATCCTTGTCCTGCTGCTCATCCCATCCGGAGCGCAGGCGCTGACCTTCCTCAGCGGAGATCAACCACAGATCGACACCCCCATCCCTGACGATGTGGTAGCATCGGGTGGGATCGTGACCATCAACGCCCCGGTCGATAGCCTGACGGTTGCCGGGGGAACGGTGACGGTGAACGCCCCGGTCAAGAGCGATATCATCGCCGCGGGAGGCACCCTGGTCATCAACGGCGATGCTGGCGGGAAAGTTATCGCTGCCGGGGGTGATATCGAGGTGAACGGAAATGCGACGAACGTCCTCATCACCGGAGGTTCGATCCGGATCGGAAGAGACGCGGTCATCCAGCGGGATGCGGTGATCAGCGGAGGCGAGGTCACAAGTGAGGGGGTGGTCATGCGCAACCTCACCGTCTCGGCCACCACCTTCAACAATACCGGTACTGCCGGAAACGTGACGTTTGAGGAACGAGAGGAATCCGGGTTGCTAGTATCGGGCATCTTGGTGCTTCTTGCGGTCGGACTCCTCATCCTCGGTCTCATCTTCGTCAGGTTTGTCCCCGACCCGTTTCTGGCGGTGGTTCATGAGGTTGAAAGGCGTCCGGTCGTCTTCACGGTTCTCGGGTTTATAGCGCATTTCGTAACGATGATCGTCCTCCTGATCATCGCTATCACCATCATTGGGATTCCCATCGCACTCTTCCTTGGGTTGCTCTTCATCGCGTCTATGCTGATATCAACATTCTTTGTCGCGTACGCCCTTGGGGATGCCATCGCTTCACGGGCGAAATGGAGGGCAGGACGCATATGGATATTCATCCTCGGGTTTGTGATCCTGTATATCCTCTTTGCCATACCGCTGCTCGGGATGATCATCCATGTCATCGCAATGAGCCTCGGTTACGGAGGGCTGCTCTCCGCGCTCAGGGGTGCCCGCCTGTTCCGCACAGGCGGGGATGAGGCGTAACCGCCTCATCCCCTCTACCGGATTGACTCCTATCAGGTCAGCGCATCGGTCGGGTTCCTGACAGGCTTGATCCTGGTCCGGGGCAGGATCACCAGATTGTATGCGTCGTGGTCCTGGTTGTATCTGACGAGAATCTTCGAAAATCCCACGATATCACCGTAAGAAAGCTCGTCGAGGATATCACGGTTCGGGCCGCGAAGGGTCGCCGGGACCACGGCATAGACCGGCTTTGCAGGCGTCCCATCGCAGACCTTGTAGACCCCTGTCCGGTCATCGCCGAGGTTTCCTGACATCAGCGCTGCGATGACGTTGATCGTCCTGTCACGGTGCCGGTGGAGGTGGGAGAAGCGGGCGAACTTCGCTCCCGGGGGAACCCGGTAGGTGTGCTGGAGCTTCCCATCCTTCCGAAGGAGTGCGGAGGAGTACTTGATGTCGACGTTGATGAATCGGTATGCCTCCCCCTCCTCTGCAAGCCGCTCCATCAATCGGGTCGGTCGTATGTTGCCTTTCTGTTCGAAGGTCCAGCATCGTTCGGGGTTGCAGGTGGTGCCCCATATGAATGAGCAGGGGCTGTAGGTGGTGAGACCCCGATCCGTGAGTGCGTGCACCGTCTGGCGCATGGTGGTTGCGTTCTCGAGATCTGCCGGCTCCACGATGATGACCGTCCCATCGGGCGCGAGGCGTTCAGCGAGATCGGTGACGAGATCGGCGCGTTCCTCGATCTCCATGTCACGGAGTTCGCCCAGGACGTTTGAGAAGATCACTAGATCGATCCGGTCGGGCAGTTCTTCTCCTGCAAGCGCTGTGATATCCGCGCGGATAGGGCTTTTCACCCGCACGGCATCTCCCTGTGCCGCAGCGGCGGTCGGGACCAGGGCATTGTAGGCCTCAAGATGTTCCTCCGAACGCTCGATCGCGTAGATGTCGGCTGAGCCGGTCCCCACCCTCCCGAGGAGGTCGATGGTGGCAAGTGGCACGACTCCCGGCCCGGTGCCCACATCCAGGATACGCATATGGGCCTTTGCAAGACCCTGCCCGATGACCTGCCAGAGGATATGCTCAAACTGCACCAGGTAGACGGGCGCGTGGTAGGCAAGGTAGCCGAGGACCTGGTAGGCCTTCCGGTAGTGTACCCGGTGTCCTTTCCAGTACCGGCGCTTCTGGACGAGGATGGCGTTACGCATCCGATCGAGGACGACCGGGTCGTCCCATGCCTTGGTGGTCTTCCTCTCGACGTAATCCTCTACAAGCCGCTGGATGTAGTCCGGGACCTCTGGGGCCTGAAAGAATGCGAGCTGCCGCTCGCGCCCGGCATCGTCGATGGTGAGAGGCCCCCCCGTGGAGCGATCGTTCATGCAGGTACCACCTGGGTGCGGGCGGGTGCCATGATCTCCCTTCTTCCAGGAGCAGGGATCCGGGCCCCGGTGAACCGCTCTGATGGTTGAATACCCTTCCGTTGACTCATGCCGTATCAGCTCGACGGAATACTGTATACGGTTTCCGGGGCGTCACCAGCCTCTGCCTTCGGGGTAGCGATCGATGATGGGGAGCATCCTGCTTATGATGCACCGCGCTTCCCTGCTGCCGTCCGCCCGAGCTGGAAGGCCCTCTCGTTGACCGCGATCGTCTTAGGCGGGACGCACCGCCGCACCGCCTCCTCAAGCGTCTCGGGCCTGAGGGGCATATCACCAGAGGCGGCCCCGAGCATGACGATATTCTGTGAAAGACTGTTTCCCGCCTCCTCTGCAAGCCCTGCCGCATCGATGCAGGCTACATCAAGATCCGAGAGCGCGGCAAGGATGCTCTCCTCATCTGGCACCGCAAGATCCTGTTGGTAGACCGATGTTGGAACGATCAGGCTCCGGTTGACCACGAGCCTTCCCCCAGCCGGGAGGTAGTGGCGGTAGCGGAGCGCTTCAAGGAGGTCGAAGGCTATCAGGAGGTCGGCCGTCCCCGGGGTGATCAGGGAACCAAATTCTCCATCGATCCGAATATGGCTCTCCACCGACCCGCCGCGTTGCGCCATACCGTGTGTCTCGGCGCTCCTGACGCTCCGATGTTCGATGATACATGCCTCTCCGAGGACGTTTGAGGCGAGTACGGTCCCCTGGCCGCCGATCCCAACGATAAGGATATCAAACGAGGGTTTCATCTTCGCCCCTCCCTTACGATCGCACCCGACGGGCATATGTCTGCACAGACGCCGCACCCAGCACAGAGGTCGGTTATCATCGCGACATCCCCGATAAATGCAATCGCCGGGCAGCCGAACGACCGGCAGACCCCGCAGCCTATGCACAGATCGGCGCGGACCTCGTAGGGTTTTCGCCGGATCCCGGCACGCCGTGCGGTGATGACGCAAGGCTGCTTTGCTATGATGACCCGGACGCCTCCGCGCTCCTTTGCCTGGCGGAACGTCTCAAGGAGGAGAGGGAGATCGTAGGGGTCGACGGTCTCGACCCAGGCGACCCCGCACGACCGGCAGATCGACTCAAGAGAGATTGGGGTGCTTTCCTCACCGGTCGCGGTCATTCCTGTGGTGGGGTTTGGCTGATGCCCTGTCATCGCGGTTATCCGGTTGTCCAGGATGACGACGACCATATCGGCACCGTTGTAGACGGCGTTCAAGAGTCCCGGGATTCCTGTGTGCAGGAACGTTGAGTCGCCGATGGTGCAGACAACCGGGCGCTCTTCACCGGATCGGGCGATACCGCTCCCGACAGTGATCGAAGCTCCCATACAGATGGTTGTATCGACCGCCCCAAGCTGGAGCCCAAGGGTGTAGCACCCGATGTCGCTTGGGAATATGCCGTCTCGAAAGACCCTCTTCATCGCGTAGAACGTCGACCGGTGCATGCACCCGGCACAGAGGATCGGCGGGCGGGGGGGCACCCCCTGGACCGGTGCGATCTCCGGGAAGGTCACCGTAGGGGTTATGCCGGCATCCTTCATGGCGGCGGCGACCGATGCCGGGGCGAGCTCTCCCTCATACGGCACCGTACCGGTCATCTTACCGAAGACCTCCGTCTTCGTCGCCACCCGGTGGACAGCCTCTTCGACGACCGGGGCGAGCTCCTCGATGACGAGGATCTTCTCATGCTGGTCGACGAAGGCCTGGAGCCACTCCTCATCGATCGGGTAGGCACCGATGATCGCGAGCGAGACGTCCTCGGGGAGCACCTCCTGGACGTAGGCGGCGGCGACGCCACTCGTGATGACGGCAACCCTGCCCCGTATGGTGTGGCGGTTGTAGCCGAGTTCGACGAGTCGCTTCCTGATCATCGGTTGTTTCTCGTTCAGGGCCTTGTGGAGCAGGCGGGTATGTGCGGGGATGACCACGTACTGCTTCGGGTCGCGGTGGAAGGCTGCGGTTCGGTGATCGGTGCCGACCCGACCGGTATCGATATCTCCTTTTGAGTGGCAGATGCGGGTCGTGGGCCGGAATATCACCGGCAGGCCGAGGTCCTCGGAGAGGGCGAAGGCATCCCGCATCATATCATGCGCTTCCTGGACCGACGTCGGATCCAGGCAGGGGAGCCGGGCGAAGTGCGCGTAGCGCCTGGTATCCTGCTCGTTCTGGGAGCTGTGTGCGTAAGGATCGTCTGCAGAGAGGATGACAAACCCTCCGGTAACACCGGTGTATGCGCTCGTCATCAGGGGATCGGCCGCCACGTTCAGGCCGACATGCTTCATGGTGCAGAGCGCGCGCAGACCACACCAGGCTGCGGCAAGTGCGTTTTCAAAAGCAACTTTCTCGTTCGTGGACCATTCCACGCTGAGAGAGCGCTCTTCCTGCACCCTGAGAATGTCGATCACTTCTGAGGACGGTGTCCCGGGGTAGCCACTGGCAAAGTCGACGTTTGCCTCCAGGCATGCGTGCGCAATGCCTTCGTTCCCGAGTAGGTATCGTACTGCCATTGTTCCACTCAACTGTACTTCTATTGCCGGTTTTCAAGATAGCGGTTTGGATATTGATCCAAAACAGTTAAGTCTCAGAGTATCCGATATAGTAAGGTAGTCCCTGTGGGGCCCGTAGCATAGCTGGTGGTGCACCCGGCTGATAACCGGGAGGTCGTGCGTTCGAATCGCATCGGGCCCACTGTTTCTCATTTAGAACGTTTTTTTAGAGCTTGTTTGTGCGGGTGGCTCTCCAGGTAGTACACTCAGGGGGCCACCCGCCCTGGATTTCCCCCGGCCTGGCATTCCAGACCCGATCCTCAAAGAAGGGTGTGGTGTAAATGCACCCATCCACCACCTTATCCCTCAGGCCTCTGGCGATAGACGATGTGCTCAAGCACCAGGGCCGCCAGTATGCCCACCACGAAGCCATTCGTGATCAGGGGTCGGAGGGTCGCCGGGAACCCTGTGGCGACTGCATCGG
>JAAZOW010000215.1 GCA_012797575.1 Methanomicrobiales archaeon
GATATCATCTCCGGCGATATGGCGCGGGATATCTTCAAGATCGTCAAGACGATCTACCCGATCCGCCGGGTCGAGATAACCAAATCCAAACTTGAGCAGATCGCGGTTGTGTAAAACCCCGATCTGTTCGATCTATTTTCCCGGGGCTTCTGTTGCAGATCGCTGCCATGATCTCGGTATCGCCGTCTTCACGGCCGGCTCACCGGGGTGGTGGTGGCAACCGCGATGGATCTCTTCCTGCGCGGCAGGTGACGGCCTGTAGTCTCGTCGAGCGAGAGCTCACGTCTGGTTCGGCAGAGTCAATAGGGACATTTGAGTATTGCCCCATAGCCTGGTGTGATTGAGGGTGTCTGGTGCCCCCCAACCGGGAAGAGTAATCAGGTCAGGGATCTCACCACTTCTCGATGATTGCAGAGAAGGTGCTCTTCCTGGTTCTGGACGGGATATCTGACCGCCCCTGTGAAGGACTCGATGGACAGACCCCCCTCGCCGCTGCAGAGACACCGGTCCTCGACCGTCTGGCAGCAGAGGGGATATGCGGGATCATGGATACCATCGCCCCCGGTATACGGCCGGGGTCGGACACCTCCCACCTCGCCCTGCTCGGCTACCCCCCGCAGGACTACTACACTGGCCGCGGCCCACTCGAGGCCGAGGGGACCGGGATCCACATGACCGCTGGGATGATCGGGTTTCGGTGCAACTTCGCCACCATGGATGAAGACGGTCTCGTCACCGATCGCAGGGCTGGGCGGATATCTGGGACCAACCCGCTCTCAGCGGCGATCCGCGAGGGCGTGGACCTCTCGGCGCTCGGTATCGGGTTCAGGTTTGAGTCGGGCGCCGGGCATCGAGCGGCCCTCGCGCTCATAGGAGAAGACCTTGGTGACGCCGTCTCATCCAACGACCCGAAGGGAGAGGGGATCAGCCCACCTCCGATCCGGGCCTGTTCAGACGACCCTGCGGATGCAAGGACCGCTCAAGCCTGCAACGAGTTCATCAGACAGTCAGCAGAGATCCTTGCCGCCCATCCCCTGAACGAGAAGAGGCTGCAGGAAGGGCTACCTCCCGCAAACTTTCTCCTGCTCCGGGGTGCCGGGAAGATGGGGGCATTCCCCCCGTTCCAGGAGCGGTACGGGCTCTCGGGGAGCGTCATATCCGCAGCCACCCTCATATCCGGGATCGGAAAGGTCGTGGGACTCGAACATATCCCGGTGCCGGGGACGACCGGGTCGGTCGACTCGGACCTGGATGCCAAGGTGCGGGCGATGCTTGAAGAGCTCAGAAGAAAAGATTTCGTCCTGGCAAACATCAAGGGCGCAGATGAAGCCGGCCATGATGGTGACGCGATCCAGAAACGGGACTTCATTGAGGTGATCGACGCAGCCCTCGAACCTCTGCTCACGCTCTCAGAGGATACCATACTTGTCATCTGTGCCGACCACAGCACCCCCTGCCCGGTCAGGGATCACAGCGCCGATCCCGTGCCGGTGGTCATCAGGGGGTTGGGGGTCAGGGTTGACCGGACGGCCCGGTTCGATGAAGTTTCGTGTGCAGAAGGTGGTCTCCATCGCATCAGGGGTCGTGACGTCATGCCTATAGTCCTTGATCTAATTAATAAGAGTCATAAGTATGGCGCATGAAGGTTATACACGATAAATGGAATCGACAGGAGACCACGACTGGGCAGGGGTCTGCACCCTCCCGGATCATACCAGGCTTGAAGAGAGGACGCTCAGAACCGACCAGGATATCATCATCGCAGACCGATGCCGGATCGACTACGGTCTCTCGGGCAGGGAGATCGTGGTCTGTGAGTTCTGTAAGATCAACGGTAACATCGTGGCGAGCGGTGATGCGAGGATAGATAACTGGTGTGATGTCGGCGGGGACGTCATCGTAGAGGATGACGCCTACCTCGGCGAGGGCGTGAAGATCCAGGGAAAACTGGTCGTCAAAGGTGATCTCGATATCGGAGATAACGTCCAGATCGAGCGCGGCTTTGAGGCGAAAGGCTGGATCTCGATACGAAACCCGATGCCGGTCATCATCTACATCATGATGTACCTCGTGGCCGTCCTCGGTATCGAGAGGGAGGACGAGCTGGACGCCTTCCTCGAGAAGGTCTTTGGCGATGATGAGAGGCCGGTCGGGACGCCGCTGATGATCCCGGCCGGCGCCACCATGAATATGCAGACCTTCTCGGTGCCGGGGAAGATGACCATCGGGTCAGGGTGCCGGCTGCACGGAAACATCCGCGCCAGGGCCGTTGTAGTCCGGGAGGAGACGACGATATTTGGGAGTCTCCACGTACAGGAGAACGCGAACATCGCCCCGGGATCGGTCATCCACGGTGACATCCAGAGCGAGGGCGATGTGATTATCGAGCAGGATGCGCATGTCCTTGGGAACGTCTCCTGCCGGGGTCTTACCCTGCACGAGGATGCCCGTGTGGACGGGATCATCCGGGCGCCAGGGGGCCTGAAGATCGAGAGGCGAAATTGATGACGATCGCAGATATTCTTGAAGTTGACGGGTGCCGGTTGGTTGAACCGTCATTTGCTGAGCTGACTACGAACTCCCATACGGATCTCCTGCTCCAGATGATGGCGGACGAGGCCCGTCTCCTGGTCGATGAAGATGAGGAGCTGATTGCGTTTGCGCTTCATGATGGATCGGGGTGGCACGCTGCCTCGTTCCTCTTCCGGGATGCGACGCTCGCTCTTATTGAACGATTTGAGGAGGTTGGCGGCGATATCTACCAGGAAGATCGGGCAGCATGGCTCTCGGCGGTCCGTGAATACTACAGTCTCGATATATCCAAGGCTGCCACTCCGGCCTTTGAAGACCTCTCCCCCGGCCGGGAGGAGAAGATCCGTGACCTCATCGGTAAAGTCTGGGGCGACCGACCGGGAGCCCGCTGCCTTGACTGCTGTTGTGGGTCTGGTGTCGGATCCGTGGCCCTCCGGGCATCTGGTATGCAGTCCCTTGCTTACGATAACGATCCCGCGCTCCTCGCGCTCGGCCTCTCCCGGGGCCGCCTTGCGCCCTCCGAGACCATGTGCATCGACGCGCGGGAAGCGTCCCGGTACATCGGGCCGGCGCCCCTCGGGGCCATCTTCATGGCCGGGGAGATATACTCTTACAATGCCGATATCTGGGCGGCGATCGTCGCGGACCTGCTCACCCTCACCGACGAGGTGCTGATCACCGTCAGGACCGAGCCCGAAGCGGCCCTGGTGGAGGAGTGGTGCGCCGGGCAGTGGTGGGATACCGAGGTCTTTGAGAACCGACGGGATGCCCTCTACGACCGGTGGTGTTGCGTCGCGCAGCGGGCATGAGTCCTCGGCCTTGCAGCCTGGACAATATATAACTCCAAATATATTCAATATATCTTACCAAATTTCTCCTTTGATTCGGTGCATTATTCATGAATACTGCGAAGCGCATATACAACGTTTTATTTATATCGGTCTTCGCCACCATGCTCGGGCTCGGTGTTGTAAGCCCCCTCCTCCCGATCTACGCTAAAGACCTGGGCGCGACCGGCATATGGCTCGGCATCATCTTCTCAGCCTTCGCTCTCTCCCGATCGATCTTCATGCCGATCATCGGCCGGATATCTGACAGGCGGGGGAGGAAGTGGATCATCCTCACCGGGATGTTCGCCTACGCGGTGCTCTCACTTGGCTACCTCATCGCCGGAAGCGTCTACTCGCTCACCGCCGTCCGCCTCGCCCACGGGATCGCATCGGCCATGGTTGTTCCGATAGCCATGGCCTACATCGCTGACCTCTCCGAGAAGGGAAAGGAAGGGAGTCACATGGGTAACTTCTCCATATCGATGTTCCTCGGCATGGGGATGGGTCCGCTGCTCGGGGGGTTCCTCAACGACGCCTTCGGGATGCCGTCGGTCTTCTACGCCATGGCAGGTCTTTCAGCATTTGCAACGATCCTCGTCGCGATCTCTCTTCCGGAAGCAAGATCTGGGTCGCTTGAGGATCCCGTCACAAAACCCGCTCCGATACGGGAGATCTTCAGACTGCCGGTTATGCGTGGAGTTATGATCTTCTCCTTCCTCAGCGCTCTTGGCCGTGGGGGCATGATGGTCTTTGTCCCGGTCTTCGCTCCGCTGATCGCGATCAGCCCGTTTGAGGTAGGTGTTGTTCTCTCTGCAAACACCTTCCTGATGGCGCTCCTCCAGGTGCCGATCGGAAGGCTCACCGATACCGGGAACAAGGTCGCCCTGATCGTCACCGGGTCAGCCCTGATAGCGATATCACTCGCCGCAATCCCACTCTCCGGATCGTTCTGGCCCTTAATCGCGACGACTTCGCTCATCGGTGTCGGAGGCGCCATCCAACAGCCATCGATCATGGCCCTGACGGTCGATGTGGGCCGAACCATCGGTATGGGGACCTCGATGGGTGCCTACAACACGGTCTTTGGCATCGGGATGATCATCGCACCGCTGCTTGGAGGTGCGTTCATGGACTTCGTCGGTGTTGAGGCGGTTTTCTATGTGGGCGGGGCGATAAGCCTGCTTGGGACCGTGGTTTTTGCCATGATGATGTGGGAAGGTCCTCGCCCCTCCACTGCCTGATGTCTCTTACCCCCTTTCCTGTGTTGAAATATTCCTTAATGGCCGTAAAACGGTATTGCGCATGCGATATGTTTATGTATTAGCTTTGCTATCTTGTGGTACGCTGGAGCGCGCGCTTGGAAGACGGGTGACCGTTGCAGGCACGTCTGGCACGAACGAGACGGTAAAACAGCATGATAGCTCCTCATGATCACATCCTCATGCTCCCCCTGGCCCCTTGTGCGGGTCTCCATGTACTCTGTAGCCGTGGTCTGGTTCCTCTCCCCGAGGGGGCCACAGGCCCTTTTACCGTCTTGCTCGTTGGTTTCACCATCATCAGCATCACCCTTGGGCTCTTCGGCGTCTGGCTCAAGGAGCGGGATGTGGCCGCTCGTATCGCAGGTATGAGTGCGAGTATCAGGGCTGCGAGTGACGGCAACGGTGTCCCGGTCCGCTTCCCGGTGGTCGGGAACGATCCGATCTCAGAATTCGCCCGGGACCTCAACCATGCCTTCGATGAACTGGAACGGTCCCGGCAGGAGCTCGAGGAGAGCAGGGACCGTTACCACCACCTCTTTGAGAGCGGTAACGACTTCCTGCTCGTCTGTGCGGTCGGGGAGGCCGGTACGCCCTACCGGGTACTTGACGCAAACGCCCTTGCCTGCCAGAGCCTTGGCTACACCCGGGAGGAGCTGCTCACCGCCACTCCACAGTCGGTCATCCGCCTTGGAGGTGACTTTGCAAGAGATGACCGCCGCCTTCACAGCGCAGACCTGATCCCCCGGCAGGGCGATCGAATCCCGGTCGAGGCGACTGTTCATCAGATCAGGCTCGGGGGCACCCCGGCGGTCCTCATCATAGCCCGGGATGTGACGGAACGGCGGCGGCTCGAGAGCGAGCTGATGGATCATCGCTACCACCTGGAAGAGCTGGTCACACAGAGGACCAGGGAACTCTGGACGGCAAATAGGTGCCTCAAGCAGGAGATCAGGGAGCGGACGCGGGTGGAGCAGGAGCGGGCTGAAGCACACCGGCAGATCGAGAGGAACATCGAACAGTTCGCGATCCTGACCGATCATATCAGAAATCCGTTGCAGGTCATCCAGGGGATGGCTGATCTCATCGACGACGAACGGGCAGAGAGGATCAAGGAGCAGGTCAGGCAGATCCACGATATCCTCAGGCAGCTTGACAGGGGGTGGGTGGAGTCTGAGAAGGTTCGGAAGTACCTGGAGCGGTGCCGGTGACCATGAACCCAAGGCAAGACGCAAGATCGCTGTAACCGATCTCTTGAGGGTGCACCCGCTACCCCTGAATGCCCTCCCGATCTCGCGAGAGGGTGGATCGGTGCAGATCGGCCAAACCCCAGAATCTCCCCTCTGTGACGAGGCGGATGCTAAGTCCCTGCCACCGTCTCAGGGACCGCATTTCCAGAAGGTTCAGTCTGTATGTGTCCTGGGGGGTGATCTTCTACGGCGCCTCTTCTGTGGCGCACTCGAGCTCAGCCACGATCTCGGCTGCGTCCTCCATCTGCCGGACCAGATCCTTGATCCTGAGGAGGCGTTCAACGCCGATGAAATGCCCGGCCATCACCCGTGCCATATCGGTGAGCTCGATCCGTCCTGCCCGCCGCCTGACCAGATTGTTATCGAGGAGCATCGGGAGCGCCGGTTCCAGTGTCCCGACCATCGTCCGGTTCATGTGGATGATCTGTTGTTCATTGCCACTGCAGATGACGGCGTTCGCCACAAACTCTTCAGAACTCTGTTCCATGTCATATTCGGGGGCGACCTCCTCCATCTCACCCCGCAGGAGCCCGACAGCGACTTCATCCTCGGTCTTCCGCGATGTCCGGGAGTAGGACCCGCCGGGTTCAGCCAGGATCACCACCCGGCCGAGGTCATGGAAGTCCGGTCGACCCGCCCGGCCCATCATCTGGTGGAACTCCTGGACACTGAGCCATTCGATCCCCATCGCAAGGGCATCAAATATGACCTGGGATGCCGGGAAGTCAACGCCAGCGGCAAGTGCCGCGGTGGTCACGACGGCGGAGATCTCCCCGCCTGCAAACCGCCGTTCGACATCTCGCCGTTCCTGGGCGGTCAGCCCTGCGTGGTAGGGTGCAGCCCTCTTCCCGAGGGCATCTGCGATGACGTGACACCGAGCCCGGGAGTTGGTAAAGACGATCGTCTGGCCCCGGTAGCCCTTCGATGACCTGACTTTGTATTCTTCGGCAACCATCTGTTTGATGAACCCGATCTTCTTTGCTCGCTCAATGAAGAGGAGATGACGCTCCAGTGGCACTGGCCGGGCGGCGTAGCGGACCAGATTCGCCTGGAGTTTCTCAGCAAGCAGCCCCGGGAGCCCGATGGTGGCAGAGAGGTAGAGGAACTGGGCATCGGGAGCGATGTGCTTGAGCCTTGCTATCAATCCATCGAGGCGGTGGCCCCGGTCAGGATCTTCAAGTGTCTGGATCTCGTCGATGATGACGGTTCCGATGTTCTTCAGGGATCTGCCGGTGCGTAGCGCATGATCGATCCCCTCGTAGGTCCCCACCACGACGGGGGCGTTGATGTCCCGCTCGCCCACCGGCCGGGTCTCGGGGAGGTTTAAGCGGCTCACCCCGGTCTGCAGGGTGATCCGCATCAGGTGCCCGTACCGATCACAGAATCGCTGGTACTTCTGGTTGGCAAGTGCGACCAGCGGGACCAAAAAGAGCATCCTCCCCCGTCCTTCGAGGAAGTTCTTCATTCCCGCCATCTCCCCAATGAAGGTCTTGCCGCTCGCGGTTGCAGAGACGACCAGAAGATGTTGCCCTTCAAGAAGTCCGTCCTGGACCGCGAGCTGCTGAACCGGCATCAGGTACTCGATCCCGGAGGCCTTTGCAAATGCAGGAGGCAGGGCTAGATCGGTGATGTGAGCCGTCTTCTGGACTTCATGCGCTTCCATGCGGTCAAAGAGGGTCCGCGACCGATCGAACCGCTCAGGCCCAACCGATGCCAGCACCCGATCGAGGTCCCGGACCTGGATGAGGAGTTTCTCGAGGTGGATGAGCACCGAACC
>JAAZOW010000326.1 GCA_012797575.1 Methanomicrobiales archaeon
CTCGTGCCGCTTGAGGACGGGGACCGGTGCGAGGCGCTCCGGGCTATGGGGAAAGCGGTTGTCACGATCGATCTAAACCCGCTCTCCCGGACCGCCCGGACCGCTACCCTGACGATCGTCGATGAGCTGACCCGTGCGCTCCCCGGGATCACCACGGCCTGCGCCATGCTATCACCCGTCGAGCGTGACCACCTCATCGCCTCACTTGACAATACCTATATTCTTCGGGCGGCAATAGATGATATGAGAGAGAGATTAGCCCATGCTCTGGAGTGAGGTCTACCGCCCGAAGGGGTGCGAGGATATCATCGGCCAGGACGCGGTCATCCGCTACATCGTCTCGTTCGCAGAGTCCGGTAGCGTGCCCCATATGCTCATATCCGGTCCGCACGGCACCGGAAAGACCGTGGCCGTCGAGTGCCTGGCAAAGCGCCTCTACGCCGATGCCTGGGAGGCGAATGTGAGCACGTTCAGCGCTTCAAGCCTCCTCGGGCGGGGGAGGAGCGCGCTTGAGTCGGACGAACGGTTCAGCCACGTCTACCAGAGGGGCCAGAGCCTGATCGTCAACTTCAAGTACATCGTGAAGTGGTACGCCTCGATGCGGCCGCTGGATGCCCCGTTCAAACTGATGGTCTTTGAGGATGCCCACGCCCTGACGTTTGAGGCGCAGCAGGCTCTGCGGCGGACCATGGAGCGTTACAGCGCTACATGTCGGTTCGTATTCGTAACCACCCGATCTTCGGCGATCATACCCGCGATAGCGTCGCGGTGCCTGCCGCTCTTCTTCGCGCCGATAGAGAGTGGGCTGATCCGGGCCCGCCTCGAGGAGATACTCGCCGCTGAGTCGGCCACCCTCCCCGACGATGATCTCGAGCTGATCGTCTGCGCCGCACGGGGTGATCTCCGGCGGGCGATCATCTACCTGCAGCTTGCCGTTGGGTCGAGTGAAGACGCCGATCTCGCTGAGATTCTTGCGGAGGTCTCGCGTTCAGAGACCGGTAACGTGACAGAGTCAGCGTTTGAAGCCCTCAAGGTCGGGAACTTCGACGCCGCAAGCCGGATCGCCGAGTCGTTGATGATCGAGTACGGGCTCTCGGCCCGGGAGGTCGTCCACGAACTCCGGCGGGTGATCAGGCGTGAATACAACCACCCGTCCCTCGCGATCGCTCTTGCTGATGCCGATCACCGACTCTGCCACAATGCAAATGATTTTGTACAGGTCAATGCACTCCTGGCCCGGATCACAGACGAGGTGTTTTTGTGAATAAGGTACAGCAGCACTATGACGAGGTCGCGGACATCTATGATGACCGCTACGGTGGCCGCCGGGGGAGGAGTTACCATCAGCATATATCCGACCACGTGATGAGCGTGCTCCCGGAGGGGGGGGTTCTCCTGGATATCGGGTGCGGGACGGGGCTCTTTGTGGAGCGGTACATCAGGGAGGGCGGTCAGGCGGTGGGCCTTGATATCAGCCCGGAGATGGTGCGGCGCGGGCGGCAACGTTGCCCGGGAAGCGGGTTCTGTGTCGGGACCGCTGAGGTCCTCCCGTTCCAGGATGAGACCTTCGATGCCCTCGCAAGCCTGCTCGCCTTCAGCTACGTCCCGGATCCCGGGGCGATGCTTGCAGAGTCCTACCGGGTCTTGAGACCCGGCGGCCGGATCGC
>JAAZOW010000020.1 GCA_012797575.1 Methanomicrobiales archaeon
GGGGTCGGAGTCACGTTGACCGACGGGGTCGGAGTCACGTTGACCGACGGGGTCGGAGTCACGTTGACCGACGGGGTCGGAGTCACGTTGACCGCCGCCTCTGATATGCTCACGAAGACGTTCAGCGTATACGAGGCGTTCTCCATGGAGTGGCCCTTGGGCCCATACGAATAGGTCACATTGTCCCCGTCGGCCACATCCGCCACCGCGGGTCCAGTTGTACCCTCCTTGCCATTTATCCAGAACGTCCAGGCATACGGGGTCTCATTCTTCACCTCATTCTCAATCTTTCCCTGATTCCCGGTGATCGAGAACACACTCAAGTTCCCCTCTTTCGGAGGCAGATCGGCAATGGTCTCGTACTCAAAGCCTCCAAGGGTCGAGGCTGCATCGAGTGCCCCAAGCACGGTCGCCTGAGGCACCCGATACACCTCGGTGCTGTTTACCGGCGTGATATTCACATACTCATCAGGATCCAGTTCGACAGGCCCCTGTCCGATCAGGACTGCCACACTTGCAGCAGTGACTGATAGGAGAAGAACGATGCACAAACTGAACAGTAATGATTTCTTCATACATCTCCCCCCTCTGGGGTAGAGAGATACTGCATAGAATATAAAAATATTCCTATAAAAATTTAAAATGGATGAATTTGCTAAATGCGGTGTTTTTAGAAATTTTTTAGAGTCTATCACCCCACTCGATGAACCTACCATGAGAGCACAAGGAGGTCGCAATAGCCCGCAGGCGGGATCGTTGAAGGGCCATACAGATGAAGCGACCATGAGAAGCAGCGATAGATCGCACGCTCCCTATCACCAGAGTTCAGCAACAAGGAAAAGATTATGCTCATAACCGACCCGGTAAGCTGGCAGCAGAGCATATCTTAGATCACCTGCATAACCTTATACTAGTCACAAGGAGTTGTCCACTTGAAAGATCCACGCATCCCCAGCAGGGCCGCCCTGATGCTCACCGCAGGCGCACCGGCATCCACCCGATACAAATTCACCGCAGACCATCTACCGTCCGACGTAATCCCGATAACCCGAGCGCCCGGAACCGACTCTGGAGCAGGCCCATGACCCCCCGCCCAGGCATGCGGGAGCACGCCGGGATCTACCTGCGCGGTCTGATGATGGGGGCCTGTGATGTCATACCCGGGGTTTCGGGTGGGACGATCGCCCTCATCACGGGGATCTATGAACGGCTCATCAGGGCTATCGGTAGTATCAACCCGGCCTCGGCAAAACACATCGCCAGAGGGGATATCGACTCCCTCCACGCAGACATACAGAAGATCGATCTTCCCTTCCTCGTGGTCCTCCTCGCCGGAATCGGCACTGCCTTCCTCCTCATGTCCGGGGTGATCCTCTCCCTCCTCGCCGACCACGCGGTGGCAACCTACTCCTTCTTCCTCGGCCTGATCCTGGCATCCGCTATCACCCTCTTCCTTGAGATCCGCTCCCTGCACACCACCACCCTCGCCTACCTCATTGCCGGTGCCGGCGCCGGGTTCCTCCTTGCAGGCCTTGGGAACCTCAACATCGGCCACTCTCTTCCAGTTCTCTTCATCACCGGGATGGTAGCACTCTGCGCCATGATCCTGCCCGGAATCTCCGGGGCCTACGTGACCCTCATCCTCAACCAGTACGAGTATATGCTCGCAGCGCTCAAGGCAATCTCCCTCCCCGAGATCATTGCCTACATCGCAGGCGGTGTCGTAGGCCTCCTCGTCTTCACAAAAGGCCTCAAGTATCTCTTAAAGACCCATCCTGGGGCGATGTTCGCCTTTCTCACCGGGTTGATGCTCGGATCGGCGCGGATGCTCTGGGAAAAGGGATCCCTATCCGGGGATATGCTTACCGGCGGCTGGGCTTTCTTCATCACCGGCCTCGTCGTCATCGGCACGGTTGAGTATGTAAAGAGGCGTTACCAGGAGAACGGGGCCTGATACCCCGGCTGGCAGCTGCCAAACTTACTTCCACCCCGGGCGCAAAGAGGTACGCTAATGTTCATCGGCATCGACCACGGCACCACCGCGATGCGCTTCTCCACCGGGGAGCAAGATTTCAAGATCTCCCGTGAAGAGGCCAGACAGTTCACGATCGACGACCTCAGCCGCCTCTGCCCAATTGACGAGATCGAGGGCATTGCCGTCTGCTACTCGATGGGCGACGGCATCGCAGCCATCACCGATATCAAGAAGGTCAGGAGTCGCGGCATCATCTCACGGGAGGGTGCTGGCAAGCACATCGGCGGCGGCACCCGGGTCTATGACGAGATCGAGAGGAGCAAAATCCCGACCGTCGTCATCCCCGGGTTGCACCGTGGGTCCCCGACCGATCCCCGGTTCAAGGTATACTCCCACCAGGCGAGCCCCGAGAAGATCGGGATCCTCTATGAGGTCCTGCACGATCTCGGACCCGATATCGTGGTCTGTGACGCGAGTTCAAATACCGTCACCCTCCTCGTGAGTGGCGGTCGGATCATCGGTGCGCTCGATGCCTGCATCTTCGCGCCTGGCATCCAGCATGGCGCTCTCGATGTGGATGCGATCCGCCGCATAGATCGCGGCGACATCACGGCAAACGATGCCTTCCTCA
>JAAZOW010000199.1 GCA_012797575.1 Methanomicrobiales archaeon
GATGGAGCTTGCGGCGCGCTACCTCGGGCTTGTGCCCTACCGGGAGGGGGTGGGAGGTGAGGGGTTTGCAGAGCGCATCGATATCATCAAGAGCGTGATCGGCGAGCACGTCGACCTGGACGCCCTGCTCGAGATCGCCAGAGATTTTGTGCCTCCAGCGGATGAACATCCCCTCTATGCGGTGCCCGAGGTGCCCGATGTCAGGATCGGTGTTGCGCAGGATGAGGCCTTCAACTTCTACTACGCCGACCTCTTCGACGTCCTGGAATCGCTCGGGGCCAGGGTAGTCCCGTTCTCCCCGCTCCGCGATCGCCTGCCCGAGGCTGAGGGCTACATACTGGGGGGCGGCTACCCCGAACTCTTCGGCGCCGAACTCGAGGCGAACACCCGGATGCGGGAGGGGATCTCTGAGGTCTCGCGGAACGGCACCCCCATCTACGCCGAGTGCGGGGGACTCATCTACCTCACCGATCGGATGCTGCTCGCCCCCGGATCGGCGGGTGGGGATGGGGAGCGGGTCTACGACCTTGCCGGCGTCTTCTCCGGCGAGGCCCGGATGCCGGCGCAGCGGAGGCTGGGCTACGTTGTGGGGATGAGCGCTGCTGAGTGCCCCGTGGGGGAGGCGGCGTTCCGGGGTCATGAGTTCCACTACAGCGCTGTCCGGCTTGCGCCCGGGACGCGCTACGCCTACCGGCTGACCCGGGGGAGCGGTATCCAGGACGGGCTCGATGGGGCTCTCCAGGACCGGACGATAGCAAGCTATGCTCACCTCCATCCGGTGACGAGCCAGGGGATGCTTGCACACTTCGTGAACTGTTGCCGGGGCTGAAGCTTCGCCGTTCTTCCGGGCACGGCTCCACCCGGAACGGCTCCTGCTGCCGCCGCCACCATGGGCCGCTCCAAGGCGTCTGGTGATATGAAACGCAAAGCATACTAACGAACCGCTACCACACTATCCTCATGATCATCTACCTTGACGGCAGATACGTCCCTGAGGAGGAGGCGAAGGTCTCGGTCTTCGACCACGGGCTCCTCTACGGCGACGGTGTTTTCGAGGGGATACGCGCCTACAACGGAAAGATCTTCCGCCTTGACGAGCATCTCGCACGCCTCTACGACTCGGCAAAGACGATCGATCTTGCTATCCCGATCGCAAAGGAGGAGATGGCCGAGGCCATCAAGGAGACGTTGCGGCGAAACGACTTGAAGGACGCCTACATCCGACCGATCGTCACCCGGGGCAAGGGGGATCTCGGTCTCGATCCCCGTAAATGCGAGAAGCCGACGGTCATCGTCATCGCCGTCACCTGGGGGGCCATGTACGGCGACCTCTACGAGAAGGGGCTCCGGGCGATCTGTGTCTCGGTCAGGCGCACCCCTCCGGAGTCGATGCCCCCGAACGTAAAGAGCCTCAACTACCTAAACAACATACTCGCAAAGATCGAGGCGAACTACCAGAATGTGGACGAGGCGATCTTCTTTGATGTCAACGGCAACGTCTCCGAAGGATCGGGGGACAACATCTTCATCGTCAAGAACGGGACCGTCATCACCCCGCCGACCCTGAACAACCTCCGTGGGATAACCCGTCAGGTTGTGCTCGAGATCGCGCAGTCGATGGGGATCACCCTCCTTGAGCGCAACCTCGGCTACTTCGACCTCTACTCAGCGGATGAGGTCTTCGTGACGGGGACCGCAGCGGAGGTCGCACCCATCCGTGAGATCGATGGAAGGGTCATCGGGAACGGCAGACCCGGCCCCATCACGCGCCAGCTGATGGCGGCATTCCGGTCCGCCACCCAGAAGGAAGGGACCCCGATATTTGAGTGAGAGGGCGGGGCCTTCCGGGAAACGTCTCTTTTTTTGAGAAAGGATTCGTATGACGGCCTCCAGGGCGGTGAGGATTCCCCGGACGACGTGCAAGCTCTTCGGTGCGATAAAAGCTCTTGCGACCATCAAACGATGCGTCGTGCTCGTGCACGGGCCGAAAGGCTGCGTCTACCACATCAACTACATCCTCGGGATGCGGGGAGACCGCCCGTCTGAGATCTACTCGACGTGCCTCGACGAACACGACGTCATATTCGGCGCCGAGGAGAAACTCAAAGAGGCCATCGAAGAACTCGATGCGAGGTTGCACCCTGATCTCATCGCGGTCCTCTCCTGTTGCGTCTCAAGCATCATCGGTGAGGATGTCGTCGCTGCAGCGAAGGCTGCTTCGACCGGCGCACGGGTCGTCGGGATTGAAGCGGGTGGATTTGAGGGTGATTTCCGGACAGGCTACAGCGAGACCCTCTGCCGGCTCGTTGAAGAGTTCGTTCAAGAGCCGCGTGAGGTCAGGGAGCGGTCTGTCAACCTGATAGGCCTTCTCCGGGCCGGACCGGACCTGCGGGAGCTTGTGCGCATCCTCGGCCTCATCGACCTCCAGGTCAACGCGGTGCTCACCGCCGGGGCAACGGTTGGAGATCTTGAACGTCTGGGCTCTGCGGCGCTCAGCATCGTCGTGTGTGAACCAGCAGGGAAGGAGGCGGGAGAGCTGCTCGAGCGGATCTGTGGGGTCCCATTCATCATCGCCGATATCCCCATCGGGTATGCTGCCACCCTTCGGTTCCTCGATCACGTCTCCGCGGCCCTCGGGATTGTGCACCATGTGGCAGAGGAGCCCGGCATCGATGACGTCTGCCGCACGGCTCTCGCCGGGCGGCGTGTGGCGATCGTCAGCGGACCGACGCGGGCCATCTCCATGACCCTCTTCCTTGCGGAGTTCGATCTCTCGCCGGCCCTCGTCATCGTGGATTTCGACTCCGATACGCTGGCGCGGCTACGGGATCTTATCGGCCCGGAGTGCGAGATCCTGATCGAGCCGGAGCAGGAGGAGATCCGGGAGAGGCTCGAGGCCTGCCGGATCGATCTGATCTTTGGCGGTATGCTCGAGAAGGCCCTCGCTGCATCGCTCGGGATCGAGCACCTGGACATGATGCACGGTAGCCAGAGGACGCTCGGACCCGCCGGCGGAGAACATCTCATCGCAGCCCTCACGAAGCAGAGACCCCGCCGCCCGGGCTGGTAGGGCTTGCGATCCGGCCGCTGTAGCTCGTCGGCCCGGAGGGGAGGGCGGGCTGCAGGCTCAAGATCTTCCCGGATCCGCCCGGCACAACTTTTTTATTCCAGGGTGCCCAAGTTATATGGCACATTGCATGAGCTGCTATAGTGTAGGGGCCAATCATGTCGGCCTTTCACGCCGACGACTGGGGTTCAAATCCCCATAGCAGCATCCCATCACGACTGTTTTTTTTATCTCTTCGAACGCTCTTTTTCTCAGCTCAAGAGTCGGCAGAGCGAATCAAAAGGCAAACCCCAAAACTCGCCCTCCGCCTTTGACTAGCTGCACGGAGCCTGGGTGCATCATGTCACCGTATCTTCAAAGGTTTTGACGGATGAGATGGGACGCCAACAACCACACAGTAATGAGGGGAGCGATCTGGTTTTGCAAGGCCCCCCTTCATCTGCCTCTCTGCTTTCAATATGCCAGCATCCCCTGCTCGGGGCAGAGTGGAGAGAAACACCAAAGGGTGCGAAGAGGAGCAAACACATCCTTGAATGTACGATTGATAACAAGCACTATTTTACCAGAACGATAGAGAGAGATCCCCATGCGCATCAAGTTCTGCGGAACAACCAGCCCCATGGACGTACAGTGCGCCATCGATGCAGGTTGCGACGCTCTGGGCTTCATCATGGGCGTGACGCACCAGAGCAGTGACGTCGTAACGCCGGCAGAAGCTGCAGAGATGGTGCGACGGCTCCCACCGTTCATCGAACCGGTCGCAGTCACCCACCTGCAGGGCACAGACGACCTCATCAACCTCGTGAGAGACTCGCGCTGCACGACACTGCAGATCCAGGACGCCATCGAACCATCCGCGATGGATACCATCCGCGACGCCCTCCCGTTCGCAAAAATCGTGAAAGCCGTTCATGTGATAGACGAATCGGCCATCAAGATAGGAAAACTCTACGAACCTTACGCCGATGCCCTCATACTCGATTCCAGAACCCGGGAGAAGATCGGGGGGACAGGTATCCCCCACGACTGGAACATCAGCGCAACGATCGTGGCGAACTCAGCGATTCCCGTGATACTTGCAGGAGGACTCACGCCAGGGAATGTCGCTGAGGCGATACGAAGGGTCCGCCCCTACGGAGTCGACGTACATACCGGTATCAAGAAGGACGGCGTCCGGGACCCCAAAAAGACCCTGATGTTCGCCCGTGAGGCGAGAGGTGCGTTGCCAGGCGCCAGGGACGAGGAGTAGATCACCCCTAGCGCCCGGCAGCACACGAAGAGAAAATTTATATATTTGTGAATGTATGAGTAATTATTGCGGGCAGGATTCAGCCCGCAGGAGATAGAGCATGCCAGGTTTTGACGGTACAGGACCGGGAGGGCAGGGCCCGATGACCGGTGGGGGGTTCGGCTACTGCCGCCCCGTCGCCCAGAGACTATGGCCGCCCATGCGGGGTTATCACGCTCCCTACTCACCCTACCCGGGACCGGTTTACCGCCCCTGGTCAGGACCTGCCTACGGGTACGGCCCTGGCCGGTGGGGAGTTCCCCGGGGTGGCGGCCGGGGCCGTGGCTTCGGCCGGGGTCGTGGACGGTGGTGCTGGTAGGGTAAAGCACCAGGTTTGCGCGCACAAGCGAATACCTCCTTGTGGGATCAGCGCCAAACCCCCTTTTCACTCCCAGAAGAGCAGGGTAGATGGCACACCGCACCCGCGGCCCATTCCATCCTCAGAGGTCTCGCCGGCATAGGGGGGACGGCGCCTGCGGTACCTGGAAATCACATACCATAGCAGAAGAGATCAGCGATACCAACGACACAAAGAGTGATTGAGTGGTGTTCGTCACCACCGACGTCTGCGGCCACGGCCGCCGCCGCCAAATCCTCTACCACATCCCCACGGTGCTCCGCCACGCCCCAGGCCATACCCCTGCGGCTGCTGAATTGGAGTTCCAGGGACGATCTCACCCGCATCTCCGGCAGGGCTACCCTCTGCCGGTGGCTGCTGCGGCTGGACACACCGGCCCATACGCCGCCCGGTCATCGGCCCCATACCCTGGGGCCCGGTACCATCAAATCCAGGCATTTTTTTCTCACCTCGTCTGGTATATAGTACTCATATGCGCGAAATACTATAAATCTTTCCCTCAGGGGGTGGAGCGCTCCAGACGATCAACCCTGACTCGATCCTGAAGTTTACGGTCGACCAGATACCATCCTCCAGTATCGACGCGGACGGCACCAATACCCCGGGAGACTGCTCAACCACGTCTGCAGAACGCCAACAAAAAGGAGGATTCACCGGGCTGGCACCGCTGCTATGCCCTGGGTCACCCGGCGGGCCATTCTCTCTCTCCTCTAGATCGTGCCAAATCCCCCCGATACGGATCTCCAGGGTAGTACGGCGGCAACCGCCCGGGCCACCACCATTGCCCCCGGACCCCCCCGGGGCTCTCCCCACCAACCCCCCCGGACTACAAAAACCTGATGCTGGTGCGGGGAGGGGCCTGTCTCCTGGCCTTTTGGGTACCATCCCCGGTTGACACGAAGGGTTAAGTATACCTGCTCACGAAAGATCCCCGGATGGCTGTACGCCACTCAGTCCGGCTACCTGGCGGACAGCTGGGAGGAGGAACCATTGACAGGGAAAGAAGAGGGACCCGATCCTGCACGAAGGCACTCCGATGAGGGGGCAGATGATCCAGGGTTTCAGTCCGATAGAACCGATCGGCCGACGCCGATCTCCCGAGGGGGAAGTCTCGATTTCCGCGGCCTCTCCGCTGGCTTCCGGGTCGACATACTCGATCATGCCGATGAGGTGGTCGTGGTTGCGGAGCTGCCCGGTGCAGAGGAGGATACGATCAACATCCGGCTCCTCAATCCACACACCCTGCGAATAACGGCGAGGCGGGTTGGGCCGGCCGGGGCGAAGTACTACATCCAGGAGCGGAATGACGGCACCCTGAGCCGGCTGATACGGCTGCCTGCGAGCGTGACGGGGGAGGCATCAAGGACCAGCTTTAAAAATGGCGTCCTGGAGGTGCGCCTAAAGAAGATCGCCGTCAGCGGCCAGGGGCCCGGGGGAAGGGAGATACCCATCGAGTGAGCAGTATATCGGTACGGGTGGGCAGACCGATCAGTGCTCATGCTGCATCCGCGGCCATGCGCGTGCGCTCACCCCCTGCGGGTGGCACCATATTATGGTTGTTTGCCCCCCGGGGGAACAGGCAGTACTCCCACGCGGAACCGATACCGATGAAGCGCGACCGCGCAAGCCCTGCTATCACTCGAGACGGGAATCACCCGGAAGGAGTCGCGGGTATGGACTTACCTGCTCCAGGCCTCAGATCGTGCGCGAGCCTTACCGCCACCTGCAGGAGGGGAAGAGTCAGAAGGAAGAGCCCTCTCCAGTGCTGCCCTAAGCTCCGCAAGTGAGATGGGTTTTTCCAGGACGCCAACAATATCCTCTGCATACCGGGAGTACTCCTCGGGCCAGACGTGCTTTGCCGTAAACAGCAGGACCGGGATATCCCTGAGATCTTCGTTTCGTCTCAGCTCTTCGAGAAATTGCCACCCGTCGATGGGGGACATCATCACGTCGAGGATGATGAGGGCAGGTTTCTCCTTCTTGATCATCCGCAGGGCATCCCACCCATCATGAACCAGGAGTGGTTCGCGGTTGATCTTTCGGAGCAGCAGATCCATCACTTCAAGCGTCGGCAGGTCATCATCAACGACCATGATCTTATTTCCCATGATTTACACCTCTTCTGGTATCCAAGCGGTGAAGGTGCTCCCTTCACCCATCACACTTGTCACGGTTCTCTCTCCTCCATGCATCTGGATGCACCCAATCGTAGGCGCGAGCCCCAGGTTTATTCGTCCTCTTCTGGAGTTCAGTTTATCGGTGTCCTCGATA
>JAAZOW010000261.1 GCA_012797575.1 Methanomicrobiales archaeon
GGCTATGATGGAGGGGTGGAGGCTCCTTCATGCTATAGAAGTGGCAGTGTGGGAGGTTGTGAGATACAGATCGTGATACCAGACTACAGAACGGGAATTATCTGCTCATGACCGAAATTGTGAATTCTGGCACAGCCTGATTTCCCATGATTTACACCTCTTCTGGTATCCAAGCGGTGAAGGTGCTCCCTTCACCCATCACACTTGTCACAGTTCTCTCTCCTCCATGCATCTGGATGCACCCAATCGCAGTCGCGAGCCCCAGGTTTATTCGTCCTCTTTTGCAGTTCAGTTTATCGGTGTCCTCGATACGAAAACGACCTGAAGATCGATCCGATGATGTCAGACAAGGTACCGATGCCATTGTCCCGCACCACGATATAATAGTTTCTATTTTACTTTGTACACTGCACCCATACTCCCTTTGGCAACACATCATACTTAACTGCATTTGCTATCAGATCTCCCTCCACCTGGTAGAACTGGACCGGGATCCCTCCATATACGAACACCTTCACGGCATTTCGTCCCCGAACTGAGCCTTTCGGTCGTAACCGTCCCCGGGCAGTGAGCTCGATACGGTCCAGGTGTAAGCAGATCCCGCTCAGCCGCCCCTCCGCCCCCAGATGAATGCCGAGCAGTCCCTCTCCGCTGAGTCGGGAGAAGGGTGGCCACAGATCGCTCCATGCCCCTGGAGGGGAGATATATGAAGATCATCGTGCAAACAATAGCATATGCGCCCGTTTGTCTTCATCAACATCGCCATGAGTGCTGATGGGAAGATATCAACAAGAGAGCGTCGGCAGGTGAAGATCTCGGGAACTGAGGACTTCGCGCGGGTCGACCGGATCAAGGCAGAGAGCGATGCCATCATGGTCGGTATCGGCACGGTACTCGCCGACGACCCCTCCCTCACCGTCAAATCTCCAGAACTCCGGGCAGGACGGAGGGCGGCCGGGAAGGATGACCATCCCATCCGCATCGTGGTGGATAGCACCGGAAGGACACCCCCGGATGCGGATATACTCCGGAAGGGGACCGGAAGGCGCATCGTCGCAGTCTCGCGTGCAGCGCCCCGGGAGAGGGTGGAGGTCATCAGGGAGCATGCCGACGTCATCGTCACGGGCGATGCGACCGTCGATCTTGCGGCACTGTTCGCAGAGCTCCACCGGCGGGGCATCCGGAGATTGATGGTCGAGGGAGGCGGGACCCTGATCTGGGCCCTCTTTCAGCAGGGGCTCGTCGATGAACTCCAGACATTCATCGGCAACATGATCATAGGAGGCGCGGATGCCCCCACGCCGGCGGATGGCGCCGGATTTCTCAGAGAAGCGGATTTTGTGCGGCTACAGATGATCGAGGCTGAACAGATCGATGGCGGCCTGCTCATACGGTGGAGCGTGGAGGCCGAGGGCGGGGGCCGGGAGCGCCCGGGGGCATAGAGTATCTCTTCGCAGAGCCACCCCTCGCCTCCAGGAAAAGGAGGTTATGGGACCTCCACGATCCTGTCTATCACCTTGTAGGTGCCTCCCGTGACCAGGGAGACGCTCACCTCAACCCGGTTCTCACCCTCCGCATCCGAGATGGTGACCGCATCGCCGATGATCGGCTGCAGGGTCTCGGTGACGACCTCACCGGTCGACTTGGTCACGCGAACCTCGATGTTCTTCTTCAGGAGATCCTGGCCTTTACCGCCGTTGAAGGTGATGGTAAGGTCGTGCTTGAACCGGGAAGGGAATCCGGGCGTAACCTGGAACGCAACCTCTTTGCCCGGGGGCAACGTCTGCGTCGGGCCGGGCGTGAGCGAGACCGGGGTCGTCGTGGCCTCAGTACCCTCCACAGTCCCCGGGATCCCGGTCGTGGGCGATCCATCACCGTTTTCGGAACCGACGCAGGCAGCGGAGAATGCGAGTGCCAGCAGGAGCACAACCAGAGCAGACAGCAACCTGATCTTCATAGACCATCCATGCACCCCGGGGTATTTCTTCCTTTCGACGTACCTCTGAAGTCTCCCCTGATGGTGAGACGCATTTACCCGTGGCAGATGCCCTGGCACAGGTTCCAGCCACATCCAGGGGGAGCCTCGTGGGGCATAGCCTTACTCCACAGATACCTGGACGGGTAGCTAGACCCCACGCGCCGGGGTGCAAAGTCTGGCCGTCGGGCAGGAGACCCCTCTCCCGCGTGGCCTCTGATGCGATATGGAGATCGCACAGAACCCAACCTTTATTCTCCGGTCAGAAGTACGTAGTTGTACCATGCGTCGCGGCCTCCGCACCTGGGAGGTACAGCTCGGAATCACCCTGATCCTCCTCTCAATAGCCATATACGCTATGAAGTACCTCCTGCTCGGTGATCCTGAGAACACCTACCAGTATATCTTCAACGCCCTCGGGTTCCTGCCGATAAGCGTCCTCCTGGTCACCCTGATCCTGAACCAGCTCATGAGCGTCCGGGAGAGGCGCGAGAGACTGGAGAAGCTGAACATGGTCATCGGCGTCTTCTTCTCAGAGGTCGGCACCGGGCTCCTCACCCTCCTCTCGGACCGTGATCCGGATCTTGCAGAGATCAAACAATACCTCATCGTGACGGAGGCATGGGCCCCGGAGAAGTTTTCCGAGGTCCGCGATCATCTCCAGCACCACCGCTACAGCGTCCTCATCGATGCCGTCGACCTGGAGGGGCTCCGCCAGTACCTCAAAGAGCGGCGAAGTTTCCTCCTCCGCCTGCTCGAGAACCCCGTCCTCCTGGAACACGAGTCATTCACCAACCTCCTCAGGGCGACCTTCCACCTCACCGAGGAGCTCGAGTGGCGGGGGGACTTTACCCGGCTCCCGGAAAACGACATCCGACACCTTGAAGGGGATATCGGGCGGGTCTACCGCCTGCTCGCCGAGCAATGGATCGGCTACATGGAGTACCTCAAGCGCAACTACCCGTATCTCTTCTCACTTGCGATGCGGATCAACCCCTTCGATGAAGAAGCGTCACCGGTTGTGCGGTGAGGGGGCACAAGACCTCGATCGCGCACCATTGCGCCCTCTCAGATCTCCGCCCACGGCACAACCTATATACCCGCCGGCAGACTATGGCACGGCGATCGCTATGAGCGAATACTCCGTACTCATCGGCGGGAAGGCCGGGGAGGGGATCAACACGGCAGGCCTCTCCATCGCCGGCCTCTTCTCTCGCCTCGGCTACCGCATCTACATGTATTTCGATTATCCCTCGCTCATCAGGGGCGGGCACAACTTTGCCATCATCAGGGCTTCGGAGAAGGCGGTCAGGGCGCACCGCACCCCGGTCGATGTGCTCCTTGCCTTCGATCAGAAGAGCATCGACAATCATCGGGACCGGATCCACGATGGCACGACCATCATCTACGACGCCTCTGTGGTGGTGAGGGGGGAGGGCTACGGTCTCCCGCTCGACGAGATCGTCGAAGAGGAGGGAGCGCCTCCGATCACAAAAAATTCCGCGATGCTCGGCGCTCTCTCCCGCGTGGCAGGCATTGAGCCGGTGATCTATGAAGATGTGCTCCACGCAAGCGTCCCCGCAAAGTACCTTGATGCAAACCTCAGGGTCGCCCGCCGTGGTTACGATGCCGCCGGAAGGGTCTTCGTGGCCGAGGCCCTCGATGCCCCGACGCTCCCGGTCCTGACAGGAAACGAGGCTACCGGGCTCGGACTCGTCTACGGCGGACTTGAATCCTACGTCGCCTACCCCATGACCCCAACATCAAACCTTCTCCATTTCCTCGCCCGGCGCGCAGAAGACCTTTCCATCAAGGTCCTCCACCCGGAAAACGAGATCAGCGTCATCCTGATGGCTCTCGGGCTCGCCTACGCGGGCGAGAAGGCCGCGGTCGGCACGTCGGGCGGAGGGTTCTGCCTGATGACCGAGGGGCTCTCGCTCGCCGGCATGTCCGAGATCCCCGTGACCATCGTCATGGGACAGCGGCCGGGGCCGAGCACCGGCATGCCGACCTACACCGCCCAGAGCGATCTCCACTTCGTCCTGAACGCGGGGCAGGGAGAGTTCCCACGGTTCGTCGTCGCCCCCGGAGATCTCGAGGAGACCTACACCTGGTCAGCGGCCGCCCTGATGCTCTCCTGGAAGTACCAGGTCCCCTCGATCATCCTCACCGACAAAACCCTCGCAGAGGGGGCCTTCTCCTTTGATCCTGCAGAGATCACCCTCCCCCCGGATCGGGAACCGGTGTTCTGGGACGGAAACGGGGGCTACCAGCGGTACGCAAAGACAGAAGACGGGGTATCACCGCTCGCCCTCCCCGGGAGGGAAGGCGTCGTCGTCAAGGTGAGCAGCTACGCCCACGATGAGGCCGGGTTCACCACAGAGACCGTGGAAGGCGTCAGAGATCTTCAGGAGAAGATGCTTGCGAAAGGCGAGAGCCTGGAGCGAGAGCTCATGACCTATCCGGCTGTGAAGACGTACGGTCCCCATGACGCCGGGACGACGATCATATGCTGGGGATCGGAGAAAGGCGCGTGCATCGAGGCTGCTGAATCGTTCGGGGCTCAGGTCGTCCAGCCAGTCGTCCTCGCACCGTTCCCCGTCCGGCTGTGGAAGGAGGCGATGATCGGGGCCGGGAAGGTCATCTGCGTCGAAAACAACTCGACCGGGCAGCTCGCCCGCCTCCTCCGGCAGCAGGGCTTCGACCCCGGCCGTCTGATCCTGAAGTACGATGGACGCCCGTTTGCGGTCGATGAACTGGAGGCGCGGCTCGAGGAGGTGATCGCATGAACCCGAAACGGCTTGCCGGAAAGCCGGCCGGCGAACTCATCAGCCCGGCGGAGAATACCTGGTGTCCCGGGTGCGGGAACTTCTCAATACAGCACATGATGAAGTCGGCCATCGCCGAACTTGTGGAGGAAGAGGGAATACCGATCCAGAACTTCGTCCTCCTCGGTGGGATCGGGTGTCACGGGAAACTGGTCGATTACCTGAACGTCAATAGCTTCTACGGTATCCACGGCCGTTCGATACCGGCGGCCACCGGGATACGCCTCGCAAACCCGGATCTCCGGGTGATCTGCCATGTCGGGGACGGCGATATCTACGCTGAGGGGCTCGACCACCTCATCTTTGCAGCCAAACGCAACAGCGACATCACGGTCATCGTCCACGACAACCGGGTCTACGGGCTGACGACCGGGCAGTACACACCCACATCCCCCTTCGGGTTCCGTGGTCGTTCCACACCCGGCGGGATCACGGAGCGCCCCATAAACCCGCTTGCGGTGATGCTCGCCTCCGGTGCCACCCATGTGGCCCGGGGCTACACGAAGAAGATCCGGCACCTCAAAGATCTCTTCAAGGAGGCGATCATGCATCGGGGGTTCTCGTTCGTCGACGTCCTCCAGATCTGCGTGACCTACTGCAACCTGACCGACTACTACAACGAACATACCTACGAGTTGCAGGAGGGGGATGTCGAGACGGGCCGGTTCGAGAGTGCTTCAAGAAAGATCCGGGAGTGGGACTACAACCAGGATGCCCCGATAGCGCTCGGGACGTTCTACTCGGTCAAAAGGCCGATCTACGAAGAGGAGTTCCAGGCCCTCACCGCCGGGAGGCCGGATCGGCGGGCGCTCGTCCAAAAGGTGATCGAGGAGTGGCGCTGACTCTGGAGACAAAACGTTCATAGGTCGACCGGTCCACTGGAGCCCTGATTCGAGAAGGAGTGATATGAGATGAAGCGGCTGGAAGGGATGAACGTTCTGATCACCGGTGGTTCGACCGGGATCGGCAGAGCGACCGCGATCAGGTTCGCAGAAGAAGGCGCAAACGTCGCCATCAACTACCACACAAGCGAGGAAGAGGCGGAGATAACACTCAGCGAGGCCCAGAAGACCTGTAGCCTCATCCGCGAGAAAGGCTGCCAGGAGATGCTGGTTCAGGGGGATGTCGCCAACGAAGAGGATGTGATGCGGATATTCCGGGAGGTCCTCGGCGCATGGAAGAAGCTTGATGTCCTGGTCAACAATGCCGGTATCCAAACCGCAAGCCCGACGCACGAGGCCGATGTAGGTACCTACGACCGGGTCCTCGCGGTGAACCTCCGTGGTGCGTTTCTCTGTTCGCGGGAAGCAGTGCGGCATTTCCTCGATCGCGGCAGTGGAGGCATCATCCTCAACAACACATCGGTCCATGAGACCGTTCCAAAGCCATACTATGCTGCCTATGCTGCGAGTAAAGCAGGGATAGGCGCGCTTGGAAAGACGCTTGCGCTGGAATATGCCGACAAGGGTATCCGGGTCAACACGGTCGCCCCGGGGGCGATCGCGACACCGATCAACCGGGAATGGCTTGAGGACCCGGAGAGGAGGGCAGAGGTGGAGGGGCATATCCCAATAGGCCGCGCGGGCCGGGCGGAGGAGATCGCCGCTGTCTTCGCTTTCCTCGCATCTGATGATGCCGCCTACATAACCGGACAGACGATATATGTGGATGGAGGGTTGACGCTCTGCTCGGACTTCCGTACGCCGTGGTCCTCAGGGATCTGAGGATCTGCTCTGAGATTTTCCGCAGAATGACCCTGTTCACTCGCGGGATTTATTCAGACAGATTAATATAATTCTTCTTTTATATTCTAAAGACTCGATACGTGCTGCCCGGTGCCATGAGAATCGCACCACCCTGGCGGCCCTTCAAGGTGATCGAGCAGATGAGCCTCAGCTGATCGGTATCGGTGAGATATGGTCTTTGAAGCAAAAGAGAATCTGACGGATGAAGAGGTCACCCGAGGCTTACAGCTCGTCATCAGAGACGGCCTCGCCACCCAGGCGATGGTGACCCTGACCGGCGGCATATTCCTTGTGGCCTTTGCGCTCCAGCTTGGAGCATCCAATATCGTCATAGGACTGCTCGCCGCCATCCCGCCGCTCGCCGAGCTCCTGCAGATGCCCGCCATCTACGTCGTCAGCCGGGTGCAGAAACGGAGGCTGGTTGTCGTGGCGGCGTCGCTTGCCGCCCGCCTCTTCTGGATACCCATCATCCTGATACCGTTCTTCTTCTCGCCCGGGCAGGGTATATCGGTGCTCATCGCATCGATAGCTCTCTACGCGTCGTTTTCGGCGTTTTCACACTGCGGCTGGAACTCATGGATGCGGGACCTGATACCCCAGGACAGACTCGGAGCCTTCTTCTCGCGGCGCCTGACCCTCTCAACAGGGCTTGCACTGGTCATCAGCCTTGTTGCGGGCTTCTTCGTTGACTCATGGGGGGCGGCGTTCCCTGACCTGGCAGCCTACGGCTACTCGATCCTCTTCTTCTTCGGGTTCCTCGCCGGGCTTATCGGGATCGGCATCCTTGCACGCACACCCGAACCCCGGATGGTCACCGACAGCGGCGGAGACGATCTGCTCACCGTCATAGCAAAACCTTTCGCGGACATAAACTTCAAGAACCTCATCATATTCCTGGGATCGTGGAACTTCGCCGTCAACCTCGCGGCGCCGTTCTTCACGGTCTACATGCTCCAGAGGATCGGCCTTGACATATCGCTCGTCGTCGCGCTCAGCGTCCTCAGCCAGATCATGAACATCATCTTCTACCGATCATGGGGCCGGATATCCGATCGGTTCTCCAATACGTCGGTCCTCTCCGTCAGCGGTCCTCTCTTCATGCTCGCCATCTTTGCATGGATGTTCGTCACGCTCCCCGAGATATACACCCTGACCTACCCGCTCCTCATCCTCATCCACATCCTGATGGGGATATCGCTTGCAGGGGTCTCGCTCGCATCCGGAAACATCAGCCTGAAGCTGGCCCCACAGGGTCAGGCGACCAGCTACCTTGCGGCGAGCACCTTCACAAACTCAGTCGCCGCCGGGATCGCCCCGATCCTCGGTGGGTTCTTCGTAGACTTCTTTGCGGAACGAGAGCTGATATGGACCCTTATCTGGAAAGACCCCGTGCGGGAGCTCGTCTTTGTCACCTTCAACCTCCAGCAGTGGGAGTTCTTCTTCTTCTTCGCATTCCTCGTCGGACTCTACTCGCTCCACCGCCTGGCCGCTGTCCAGGAAGAAGGGGAGACGAAGGAGGAGGAGGTCGTCGACGAACTCATAGCAGGAGTGCGACGGGATATGCGGAACTTCTCACCGGCCGGCGGCCTCCGGGATCTGGTGAAGTTCCCCTTCTCGACGGCCAGAGATCGTCGGGAGAAGCGGCGGGAACGGTGAGGGAGGCCTCGATATCTTCATATGCCGGGGGGTCAAGCCCCTACCCGGCACCATGGACCGAAGATGTATCCAGGTGAGTCTCATCACCATTGCGATCGCCGCGCTGTTGCTGGCCTCCGGGTGTTCGGGTACCAATCCTCTGCCGCCGGGGGGAGGCGACACCCCCACGCCGCCCGGGATACCGGAGGGTGCCATCATGCTCCCGGATCCAGCCCTTGAAGGCAACGTCTCGGTCGAGGAGGCGCTCCGGGAGAGGCGATCGGCCCGGATCTACGCCGAGATACCGCTGACCCTCGCCGAGATCGGGCAGATCCTCTGGGCAGCGCAGGGAGTCACGGATGATCGGGGGTACCGGGCCGCTCCCTCGGCCGGCGCCCTCTACCCCCTGGAGGTCTACATCGTCGCGGGTGACGTCATAGACCTTGCACCCGGGGTCTACCACTACCAGCCCGAGAAGCACCTGCTGATCCCGATCTCCAGCGGTGACCGGCGGGCCGACCTGCAGGCGGCGGCCATCAACCAGACCCCAGTCGGCGGTGCCCCGGCGACGGTCGTCATCACCGCGATCCCGGATCGGACGACCGCAAAATACAGTGAACGGGGACTGCGATACGTCGATATGGAGGCGGGACATGCCTCGGAGAACATCTACCTCCAGGTGGCAGCGATCCGTCTTGGCACCGTCACCATCGGCGCATTCGATGATGACGGCGTCCGGGAGATCCTTGGACTCCCGGAGGACGAGGTGCCTCTCTACCTCATGCCGGTGGGGTGGCCCATCCCCCGGGACATGTGAGGTCTGCGGACCTCAAACGCAGGGTGGTGATATGGATGGCCTTGAGATCATCCTGACACGGCGAAGCGTCAGGGAGTACGCAGACCGCCCGGTCCCCCGGGAGGCGGTGCAAAAGATCCTTCTGGCCGCGATGCAGGCCCCCTTCTCCGGAGACGAACCCCCCTGGCACTTCATCGCCATCGACGATCCGGGCATCCTCTCCAGCATCCCGGCGATAAGCCCGTACCGGGGAGTCTCCTCCCCCATACCGGCGGCGATCCTCGTCTGCGCCGATCAGTTACTGCACCCGGACGGCCCGGACCTCTGGGTGCAGGACTGTGCCGTGGCAACAGAGAACATCCTCCTCGCCGCCCATGCACTCGGGCTCGGTGCAGTCTGGACCACCGTCTATCCGGACGCCGATAGGATGCTCGGATTTGTAAACCTCTTCTCGCTCCCGGACGGCGTCATCCCCTTTGCCCTCGTCACCATCGGCTACCCGGCCGTCCGCCCCCCGCCACGGTATCGCGGCTGTGAGGACCGCGTCCATTGGAACCGGTGGTAGGCGTGCCGCCCCCGATCGGGTATGTTCACTCCGGCCGTGGCGCGGCATCTCCTTGCACCGATGGCTGTTGCTGGGTGATACAGTGGATCGCGCCGAAACCCGCAACCATCGCCGTGCAGTCGATACCGACGACCTCCCGATCCGGGAAGACCTGCTGGATCCGGGCGAGGGCGATATCGTCGTTCGGGTGATCGAAGATCGGCACCAGCACGACGGTGTTTCCTATGTAGAAGTTTGCGTAGCTCGCCGGAAGTCGGTCTTCGCCGCCGACCGTCCCGGGCATCGGGAGCGGGATGACGGTCAGGGGGTTGCCATCCTGGTCGGTCGACGCCAGGAGGATCTCATAATTCTCCTTCAGGATCTCGTAGTTTGGATCGTCTTCATTCTCTTCGAGGGCGCAGAGGACGGTCGTCGGGTTCACGAACCGGGCGACATCATCGATATGGCCATCGGTATCATCGCCGACGATCCCCCGTTTCAGCCAGATGATGTGGCTGGCACCAAGGTAGGCCTCCAGGCAGGCTTTGATCTCCTCCCGGGAGAGGTCAGGGTTGCGGTTCGGGTTTAGGAGGCACGCCTCCGTCGTGATCACCGTACCGCGTCCGTTCACATCGATAGAACCGCCTTCCATGACGATCCCGGGGGTGAAGATGGGGAGGTTCATGTTGCGGTTCATGGCGAGCGGTATCCGGGTGTCCCCCATGAGCTCCTGGTATTTCTCACCCCAGGCGTTGAACGTCCAGTGAACCATCGCAAGGTCCCCCGCCTCGCGGTTGACCACAAACGTCGGTCCGTAGTCACGGAACCAGACGTCGGCGTACTCGGCGATATGGAACGTGATCCCCCCGGTATCAACACCCACCTCCTCCAGTATCGCCCTGACACGGGTGCGCATCGGCTCACCCGTGACGAGCAAGTTGATGGTCTCCGATCCGTGGAGCGCTGCGATGATACCGGCGTACGCCATCTCCACCGCAGCAAGATCCGGGAACGTCTCCCGATCGTGGGGCCAGGAGAGCCAGACGGCATCGCAGTGTTCCCACTCCGCCGGCATGTGGTAGCCGAGCGCCTTCGGTGTCCTGTCCAGGCAGGGGAGCCGCCAGGTGAGCACCCCGTAGGTCTCCGGCCGCCGGTTCCGGAAGAAGCCCCATCCCTCCCGGACAGACTCGTTCATCGAGAGATCCACCTCCGCGACGAGTATCGTCTCATCCGCCTCCCCTGCCCGGGCAAGGATATTGCCGAAGGCATCAGCGACGAACGAACTCCCGAAGAATCGGATGTCGTCCTCATCGCCCACCCGGTTGACTGCGGCGACGTGCACGCTGTTTGCTATGGCATGTCCCCGTTGCACCGTCTCCCACGCATCGCGCCAATCGCCCTCGGGCGGCTCCTCCTCGCCTGCTATCCTGCCAATAGCTGTCGGGTAGAAGATGATCTCTGCGCCCTGGAGTGCCACCGTCCTCGCGGCCTCCGGGAACCACTGGTCGTAGCAGATGAGCACGGCGATACGGCCATACCGGGTATCGTAGACCAGGTAGCGGTCCCCGGGTCGGAAGTAGGTCTTTTCGTAGAAGCGGGGGTCGAAGGGGATGTGCACCTTCCGGTAGGGAGGGAGCAGGCGCCCATCCGCATCGATCACCACCGCTGTATTATAGTGCTCCCCGTCCGCTGTCTGCTCATAGAGCGGCACAACGATGACAACCCCCTCCTCCCGGGCGAGCGCTGAGAAGGCGCGGGTCGAGGCACCGGGGATGGTCTCGGCGTACACGGAGGCCTCCCGGTCGTCGTACTGCGGGAAGTAGGGTGTCCGGTAGAGCTCCGGCAGGCACAGGATCCGGGCTCCCTCCCTGATCGCCGCTCTCGCCATGTCGAGGGCGTGGGCCAGGTTGCGGTCGGTATCCCCTCCCATCGCCATCTGGATAAGACCGATCTTTTGCGTGCTCACTCGCTATCAACTCACCGTATCGGTAGGACACTCCAGCATTTCATATCATCGCCGGGCCAGCCATACCGTTATCCGGTATCATGCCCTGTATATACAGGAGAAATGGAGTTTGCGGCAACCCTCCTCATAGCCTTCGGCCTTGCGATGGATGCGTTCGCGGTTGCAATCAGCGGGGGTGCCTCCGTGCACGGAGCTCGAGGTCGGTATGCCCTCGGCATCGGGGCGCTCTTCGGCGGGTTCCAGGCAGGGATGCCGGTGCTCGGGTGGCTCGGCGGAGAGAGTCTCACATCGTTCATCGGAGCCTATAACCACTGGATCGCGTCTCTGCTGCTCGCCCTGATCGGGGGGAAGATGATCGTCGAGGCGGTGCGGGAGGATGGCGATACCGTGCAGTTCGCCGGTGGGGGGATAACGGTCCTCCTCGTGCTCGCCGTCGCCACCAGCATCGATGCGCTCGCTGTCGGCGTCACCTTTGCGGCCCTGGATGTGCCTATCCTCTGGCCTGCGATCACGATCGGTGCTGTGACCTTCGCCCTCTCCTCCGCCGGTGTCTTGATAGGCAGTTCATTCAACCGGGTATCAGGGAGAATGGCCGAGATATTCGGCGGGATCGTCCTGATCGTCATCGCTCTGCGCATCCTGCTCGACCATACCGCCTTCTAGCGCTCCTATCCGGTCCCATCAAGGATCCGTCGCATATCAAAGACGAGATCTTTGCTCTCGGAATCGAGCGCGACGAGCCTGAGATCCTGTGCTGACGTAACGCCGATACCGAGCTTCGCCGCCCGGGCAATCTGATCCATATCAAAGATCCGGCCCCGCATCACCTCCGGCGTAGATCCGTACCGCCTGAGCAAGGCGACGCCGGCGGCATCGAGAGCGATCCGGTCGGTGCTCGCGAGCATGACCCCCGGCTCGATGCGCTGCCCCCTCTCAGGCCCTCCGGTCGAAAACCCCATGGTTGCGTCCATGATGGCGATAGTGCAGGGGCAGAACCGGCTAATCTCGGCGATCATCCGGCGCTGGTGCGGCGAGGTGTGGAGCTCTTCCATGTAGTTGTGGTCGCCCCGGACGTCCCACTCCGCCACGATCCCGACCAGATTCTTCATGGAAAGAGAGAAATGTCCGCCAAACCGGTGGGTCTTCAGACAACATGTCTGAACCACCGCATCGGCTTCCCGGAAGAGGCGCGCAATCAAAAACCCCCGTCTCCAGTGAAGACCGCTCGCAGGGATAGCCACCCACTCCTCCAGGGGGAGGGAATCGAGCACCACCACCTCGGCGCCTGCCCGCTCCGCTACCCCGGTAGCACCCCGGTTCATCAGTACGGCACGGGTCTCCCCCATCCCGCTCCGCTCCCCGAGCCTGACCTTCCGGGCACCGGCATCGCGAATCTGCCCAAAGATTGCCTCCAGAGTCTCGGGGTGGGTCGATGCAGGAAAGGGATCGTCGCTGTTGAAGTTTGCCTTGACCGCAACCTCCCTGCCCTCGAGGGAGGGTAGACCGACCTCGTGCCAGAGCTCCGCAACGGCGTGGGAACGATCGGATGCCTCGACGACGTAGACCTCAGATACTGCTGGAGATGCCATAGGCTCGGATCCTGTTGTATTCTATAAAAATCATACGCCCCCGGCCCCGGCAAGATCGTCAGACCTGGAGCTCGAGGCCAGGCAGGACCGGGGACGGGGGCAGGGATACCCCGCGCCTCACACCATACCGTAGGTCGTCGTCCGCTGCCGGAGGACTCGTCCGAGATCCTCGGCGATCCGCTGCATCTCACCCGGATCCAGGTAGTCCGCCCCCTCCCCGCCAGCATCGACCGAGACGTCATCGCAGAACATCGTCCCCCCGAGATCATCAGCACCCGAGAGGAGCGCCATCCCCGCCACCTTCGTCCCCACCTTGCCCCACGAGACCTGGATATGGTCGAAGTTATCGAGGAAGAGCCGGGCGACGGCGATCAACAGGATATCCTCTCTGCCGGTCGCTCCGGCCGGTGCGAGTCCCGCGCGGTAGAGCGCGGTGTTCTCGTGGAGGTAGGAGAGGGGCACGAGCTCGGTGAATCCCCCGGTATCGTCCTGGATCTCGCGGAGAATGCCAAAATGCCGGACCCGGTCCTCCGCCGACTCATACGAACCGTACATGATGGTCGCCGTCGAGCGGATACCGAGGTTGTGCGCCTCCCGGATGACGCGGATCCAGGTCGCGGTATCGCATTTCCGCGGACAGATGACCTGCCGGACGCTGTCCACCAGGATCTCGGCCGCCGTCCCCTGCAGGGTTCCGAGACCCGCGTCCCGGAGTTGTTCGATGGCCAGGGCAGTTGAGATTCCGCTCTGTCCCGCCGCCCAGACGATCTCATCCGGGCTTGCGGTATGGATATCCACACCGGGGGCGGCGTCCCGCACGCAGGAGATGAGGTCGATGTAGGAGTCGAGCGTGTAGTCCGGGTGCACCCCGGAGAGGATACAGATCTCGGTGACGTTGCGCCCCACCGCCGCACGGGCCTTCTCCCGCACGGTTGCAATGTCGTCGCAGAACGCTCCGGGATCGTCAGCGCGCCGCCCAAACCCGCAGAATCCGCAGAGGTTCTTGCAGATGTTGGTGACGTGGATGTTCTGGTTTCTGACGTAGGTGACGATATCGCCGACCCTGTGCTCCCGGATCTCGTCAGCAGCGGCGGCGATATCCCATACATCCCGGCCACGGGTCTTGAGGAGGCGGACAGCCTCCTCCTCCGTGAGGCGGTGGCCGGCGAGGGTATCGTCAAGCAGGTCATGCAGTGAATACGGCATCGTGAACAACTCTATTGTGGTCCGGACTTATTCGTCTTTCTTTCTCCACCGCACAAACACGAAGTCGTGGATGATGATGATGACGATGACGAAGGCGGCAAACTCGACAAGGTGCAGGGGCAGGTAGCCGATGAGTGGCACCGCAAAGAGGGCTTTCCCGACGATCCACTCCTCCTTGACGGGTTCGACCATCCCGACACCCGGGATCCAGAGGCTCCCCTGGTCGACATATGGGTTGTTATCCCCTCTGGTGATATACCCCCCGTGGGGATCTTTGTAGTATTCCCCGAGCGCCGACTGTTCCACGGTGGCGGTATCGACGTAGACCATCGCGCGGTGTATGATCGGGTGGACGGAGTCAACGCCGTTTGGCCGGTATATGATCACGTCACCATACTCCCCGAAAGCCCGGTATCCGGTCAGCTGCCCCTCGCTACAGGTCACAAGGTCGCCGAACCGATCCTTATCGACGACCAACACCAGATCGCCGACGTTCATGTTCGGGACCATGCTCTCCGACTCGATGGTGACCACTGCCGGCCATGTGCCGGCGAAGAGGTAGAGGGCGAGAGCGATGCATCCCACGACCGCACCAACCCAGAGGAGGTCCCGGATGAGGGAGACGCCCGGGTGATCACTCTCCCGAAACGCCGCGAGTGCCGATGCTGCACGCTGCAGCCAGGTGGTATCCGACATTTGTTCCAAAGAGAGTACTATTTCTATATACATAGGATCTCCGGCACCAGGGTGAGCAAAAAGATAAATCCATATTACCGGGAGAAGTATAACATGAGACCATGCTCGCCAACGCCGAGATCGTGCGCCGGTTCCTGGAGCTCAAGCACCAGGTCCACCCTGACGTGGTGAGCTACATCCGGGAACAGAACGATCCGACGCTCATCGACCGGATCGCCGCAGGGGTTTCCGATGATACCCTGGTCATATCGGCAGAACATATCCCGGGGTTGAAGCGGGTCAGGGATGGAACCAGGTTCCTCGTCGACCCCGAGCTCGAGGTGATTATGGGAAGCGCCGGGACCACGGGGAGCATCATCGGCCATGAGGATGCTGTTCACTACTTCCGGGACCGCTATAACAATCTCGCCTCGATGCTCCGGGGCAGGATGACCGCGATGCCAATCGAGGCGCTGGCAAAATCCCCTCATCGGTACCGCGACGAGGAGTGCACCATCATCGGTATGGTGGCCGATACCCGGACGACCGCCCGGGGGCACCGGCTCGTCGAGCTGGAGGACCCGACCGGGACCATACGCGTGCTCTTCAATAAAGGAAGGGACGAGTCCTTCGCGGAGGCGGAACGGATCCTCCCCGACGAAGTGCTCGGGGTCAAGGGGAAGCTCTCCCAGGACGGGGGGCTCTTCTTTGCCGATCACCTCTCCCGCCCTGACATCCCCATCAACCACGCTCCGTTCAGGAGCGACCGGCCCGGGAAGGCGGTCCTGATCTCTGATGTGCATGTCGGGAGCAACACGTTCCTTGAAGATGCGTGGAACCGGTTCGCCGACTGGCTCCAGGATTCTGACGCCGCGTACCTCCTGATCGCAGGCGATCTCGTCGACGGTATCGGGATCTATCCCGGACAGGAGAACGAGCTGACCATCAAGAACATATATGAGCAGTACGATGTCTTCGCGGAGATGCTCCGGGATCTCCCGTCGAGGATCCGGATCGTCGCCGCTCCCGGGAACCACGATGTCGTCAGGATGGCCGAACCGCAGCCGGCTATCCCGCCGGAGTTCACAGGAGGGTTCCCGGAGAACTGCGTCCTCGTCGAGAACCCCTGCCTCCTGAACCTCCAGGGTGTCCGGGTTCTCATGTACCACGGACGGTCGTTTGACGATATGATCGGGCTCATGCCGGGGGCGAGTTACGAGCGGCCCGGGGAGATCATGAACGAGATGCTGAGACGCCGGTTGCTTGCCTCTCCCTACGGGATGCGGACCCCCATTGCGGCCATGAAGACTGACCGGCTCATCATCGATCCGATCCCCGAGATCCTACTCACCGGCCACGTCCATATCTGTGACGTCACCTGCTACCGGGGCATCCTCGGGGTGAACGCGGGCACCTGGCAGTCACAGACATCGTTTCAGAAACAGATGAACATTCATCCTACACCCGCGCGGGCGTTCGTCGTCGATCTCCAGACTCTCCAGCCCGAAGTGATGGATTTCA
>JAAZOW010000177.1 GCA_012797575.1 Methanomicrobiales archaeon
GTCCATATCCTCTGCGACCCCGTCGGCGGCGGGCAGGTCCGGGGTCCGCACAACTGCGGCAACTGTGACCGTCCGATCGTGAAAGGGATCGGGGACTACTCACTGACCGGGGATGTCGAGCTCTTGCGTGCACTCGCGGAGATGGACTGCGGGTGCAAGGAGGAGTGGGAGTTTGTCCTGGAGCAGGAAGAGCCGTTCTGTATGCCGCTCACCCGGTAGAGCGGACGATACGTTTCACGGGGTTTTCCCTTGATCCGTGGTCTCGTAGTGATAGTAGAGTTCGGTTGAAGAGATACGGGAGGTGGCCTACTCCGAGGCCTTCTGCCTCTCCAGCTGCTCTACGAGCAGCGGGAGGAACGTCCCCGCATCGCTCACGACACCGACTGCCTGCGTCGTGCCCCGATCCATCAGCTTCGTCACCGCCGCGGGGTTGATGTCGACGCAGACGGTCTTGACGTATGAGGGGAGGCAGTTCCCGACAGCGATGGAGTGGAGGAGCGTCCCGACCATCAGCACCATGCCGATGCCCAGGAGATGGCGCCGCATGGCGTCCTGTGCCTCTACAGCATCCGTGATCACATCAGGAAGCGGTCCGTCGTCCCGGATGGAGCCGGCGAGCACAAACGGGATATCCTTCTTCACACACTCGTACATGACCCCACCGGTGATGACCCCCTGCTCGACCGCGCCCTTGATGGAACCGGCTCGCATGATCTCGCTGATGGCACAGATGTGGTGCTTATGCCCGCCCGTGACAAGCGTGCCCGTCCGGATATTCATTCCAAGAGACGTGCCAAAGAGGTTCGCCTCGATGTCGTGGGTTGCAAGCGCATTCCCAGCAAAGAGCACGTCGATGTAGCCTTCGCGTATCATCTCGGCAAGGGCTCCTGCAGCCCCGGTATGGACGATCGCCGGGCCGCCGACGAGCGCGATCTTTCCTCCCTCCCGCTTCAGTTTCAGGATCTCGCGGGCGATCTTTGCGATGATCGCTTCACTTGGCCGCTCCGACGAGACGGTCCCGTGCATGAACTCAAACGCGCTGGCCTTCCTCGGCCGCTCCGGGTATACCACGCGCACGCCGGTCTCGCTGACAACGACGGCATCACCGGCCTTGATCTTGGAGATGGGGATGCAGATCGCCCGCCGGTCCACCTCATCGACCACGATATGACAATCCATCTCAATCCGCTCGACGGGCAGCCACTCGCCCTGGTACTTCACGAAGGTCGGGTGGTTGGTGGTCGAGTAAAACCCCTTCGGGAGGATCCGGTCACCCTCTGCCGGGATGAGGGTGACGTCATCGATCTCGGGCATCCGCGCGCCGAATCGGTGGAGCTCAGAGAGGATGGCATCGAGTCGCTGGACGGTGGGCGCAGATACGCGCAGACGTGCGTAACTCGTATCCGTCTTGAGTTTCCCAACATCGAACGCGAGGATCTCAAACTCCCCTCCCATATCCATGATCTTGTCGAACACCAGGGTCATGACACCTGAATCGATGATATGCCCCTCCAGCTCGATCTCCCGGCAGGATTCCATGTATAGAGGTCGGCGATATTCCGATAATACAGTTTCTCTCGTGGATACAAAAGATGAAGCTCCACGGAGATTACGGGGTATCGCCCCGGCAGAGATACTCCTGCACCAGGGCAAGCTCCTCGCGCGTGTTGACGTTGAAGACGAGTCTCCGGTCATGGAGGAGGAGCTGTAGCTCCTTCTGGGGTGTGTCCAGGTCGCCACCCGTCAGGATATTTATCCCGGCGGGGCAGGCGGGTGTGCCGTCGATCATCTCCGCATACTGCGTGCGGCAGCCATGTTCCTCGCAGAGGTCACGGGGCACCCACGTGGAGCATGCCGGCATCCCCGCCCGGCGCCAGACGTCTTCGATGTCAGCGATGATACCGGATGTGAGGCAGGGGAGATCAGATACCGATGTGAAGAAGGGTATCCCCTCATCCACGAGACCCTCAGCGGCTTCCCGAATATCCTCGACGTACCCGATCCCTTCCGCCGCATAAAGAGTAACCCCCCGTGCCCGGCACCAGTTCCGGGTGTAGGGTGTTCTGTGGGAGGCGACCACGATGACCTCGTGCCCTGCGGACTCAAAGGCATCGATGACGTAGGAGAGCATCGGCCTGCCGCAGATGGTGACCAGCGGTTTCTCGCCCATCCGGAGCCGGGACCCCTGCCCCCCGGCCATGATCAGGGCAAGCATGCTTCCAGCGCCTCGATGAGCTGCTCATTCTCCGCATGGGTCCGCACCGCTACGCGGATGTGGCGGGGAAGCCCGAACGATCGGCAGTCCCGGACCAGGATGCCGTGGCGGAGGAGTCGGTCGACCAGCATCCCGGCCTCCATCGGGATCTCTATCAGAATGTAGTTTGCAGATGGAGGTTCATATGCAAGGCCAAGAGCGATCAGGCGCTCACAGAGCCACCGGCGCTCCCGCGCAATCTTTTCCCTTGAGTCTTTGAGGGCGTCGTAGTTCCGGAAGGCCTCGATCGCAAATGCCTCAGCAAACGCATTCACCGTCCAGGGGAGGCGCACCGTCTCCACCCTCTCGATGAGTTCAGGGACGCCAAAACCGTATCCGAATCGTATCCCCGGCACGGCGAAGCTCTTGGTCAGAGAGCGCAGGAGAAAGAGGTTTTCGTGGGAGATGTCGACCAGACTCTGACGCGGGTCAGAGAGCTCGATGAAGGCTTCGTCGATGAAGAGGTATACCCCCTGCCCCGCAGTCCCCTCGAGCAGGTCGAGGAGGTCAGACCGGAGATGGAGTTCTCCAGTTGGGTTGTTCGGGTTGCAGATGAATCGGACAGAGGCCCCGGTGCTCTGCCGAGAGCACCTTGCTCCGGCCAGTAGCGCGGCCA
>JAAZOW010000095.1 GCA_012797575.1 Methanomicrobiales archaeon
CGGATGGTGTTGATGTTTCTTATGATCTCGATGCTCCTTGTGAGCTCTGCCTTCGCTTTCCGGAGATACTCTTCCTCCGGCCCCTCCTCAAGTCCGGTGAGGAGGAGGTCTGAGTAGAGGCCCGCGACGTTGTTTGCGTTGTTGATGTCGTGGCCCATGATATCCAGGTAGAGGTTTGCCATCCGGGCGGACTCCTCGAGTGCGGCGGTCCGGTCCTTGACCTCTCCTTCGAGGGTGTGGCTGTACCGGGTGAGCTCCTCCTCTGACTCCCGGAGTCGCTGGATGGTTCCCTTCAGTGCCGTGACCATCGCCGATATGCCCTCTCCGAGGTGTACGAACTCTTCGGCGCCATCTGCCCTGATGGGTCGGTCCAGGTCACCGCCAGCGACGGCGTTGACGTCCGCGACGAGCATACGTATTGGTCGTGTCAGGAGATGCGCAGCAAACGCCGAGAGGCAGCCGATTATGACGAGCCCGATGAGCAGGACGCTCATGTGCTGACTGAGCATATCGGCAAATCTCGCCTCGGTCACTTTCGTGCTGTAGGTCAGCTCTGCGACCATACTCACGTCAGATGCGTAGTCGCTGTCCGTCAGGTCGATGAAGAGGTACCGGATCAGCTCACCGGTGGCGGCGCTCTTCACCTCAAGGGTGGTCTTCTCCTGGTATGCTTGCCTGGCAAGGATCAACCGGTGGGCATCGTCGGGGTGGGCCTCGCCGCTGATCAGCGTGCCAAGGCTGTCGTAGAGCCGGATCTCATCGATGTTCGGGTTCAGGTCCACAAGCTCCTTCGCAGTATCCCTGTATTCGAGCATCGTGCGCCACTGTTGGAGATCTGGATCCGTAAACCCGAGTTCGAGGAGGTAACGGCGATCGGGCGTCGGCATATACGCATATTTCCGGATCTCGCCGGTGGCGATCTCCGGCACGATCCGATCCGCCGAGAAGGTCTCTTTGAGCCGGATCTCCGTTATCCTATCATAGAAGTAAGGGATCGCCGTAAAGTCGTATCCGAGTTCAGAGGGATGGGTGGTATACTCGATGATGCCTGATTCGTTGATGATGTAGAGGTCAAACCCTTCCCCGAGATCCTCGCGGACGCAGTAGAGGTCCATGGCGGCCGGATCTCTTCCTGCCCGCTCGTACTCGGCAAGAAACGGTTCAAACTTCTCCTGCATCCTGTGGTTCAGTGTGCCATCAAAGATCTTCAGACCGGTATCCACAAGGTCCATCGAGAGTATGATGCCCGTCTCGGTCTGATCCTGAAATTCCTGTGCGGTCGCCTCCAGCTCCTGCCTGATGCTCACGTAGTCGACGAACGAGATCAGGCAGACGACGGGTGCCGTCGCGAGCAGGATGGCAAGCGTGAGGTGGAGTATGAACGGGAGTGCTGGCCGTTCCTGGCTCTCCCTGCCCATTCAGGTTCCTCCTCCATCTCGCATACTGCACCGCCAGACTGAACAGACTCTCAAAGTTGTATATATCTGTGTCTATATAGTAGGAGCGATTGTACCTGGAAATAAGAATAACGACACATCTTTTTTGTCTGATACATACCCAGAACCCATCGGTGCCGGGAATCTGCGGCGGGAATGATCCAATAGATCCGCTGAGTGGTGGTGGGTTCAGTAAAAAAAGAGAAGATCCGTGGCCGGGAGCCGTGGCCCCCGGGCCGTATTGTGACGAAGCGGTACGGTGATCTCACATCGGAGGCATGCCGCCCATGCCGCCCATGCCGCCGCCCATGCCGCCGCCCATGGCAGCCATCTCCTCGGGTGAGGGACCGGCAGACTTGGATGCGGCGATGACGTCATCGATCCGGAGGATCATGACTGCAGCCTCGGCGGCGCTGGAGACCGCCTGGGTCTTGACCCGGAGGGGTTCGACGACACCGGTCTTGAGCATATCCCCAGAGACGGCGTTGAAGACATCAAGCCCCATGTACTTCCCGTCCTCGCCACCCTTCTCGTGGGCTGCCCGGAGGGCGACAAGCATATCGATCGGATCGAGGCCTGCGTTCTCGGCAAGCGTCCTCGGTATGATCTCAAGGGCGTTTGCAAACGCCTCGATGGCGAGCTGGGCACGTCCGCCGACGGTTGCAGCGTACTCACGGAGACGGAGTGAGAGCTCGATCTCAGGTGCGCCGCCGCCGGCGACGAACTTCTTATCCTCAATGGTAACGCTGACGACCCTGAGGGCATCCTCGATGGCACGGTCGAGCTCGGCGACGACGTGTTCGGTGCCACCGCGGATGATGATCGAGACCGCCTTTGGGTTCTCGCACTCGGTGACGAAGACCATCTCCTCACCAGAGACCTTCTTCTCCTCGACGGTTCCGGCCTTGCCGAGTTCCCCTGCAGCGATGGCGTCGATGGAGCTGACGATCGCCGCGCCGGTGGCACGGGCGAGTTTCTCCATGTCGCTCTTCTTGACACGCCGTATGGCGAAGATCCCGGCCTTGGCAAGGTAGTGCTGGGCGATGTCATCGATACCCTTCTGGCAGAAGAGAACGTTTGCACCACTTGCGACAATCTTATCGACGATGCCCTTGATCATCCGCTCCTCCTCATCGAGGAACATCTGAAGCTGGTCGGGGCTCGTTATGCTGATCTCCGCATCGACCTCGGTCTTCTTGAACTCGACGGCAGCGTTCAGAAGCAGGATCTTTGCGTCCTTGACGATCCGGGGCATGGCGGGGTGCACGCGCTCTTTGTCGATGATCATACCCTCGACGATCTCGGAGTCCTCGATGGATCCGCCGACCTTCCTCTCGACCTTCACAAACTCGGTATCGACGGTACCATCGGCGTCGGCGACCATCGTGATCGCCCGGACGACGAGATCGGTGATCTTCTCCTTTGCGGCCTCGGCGCCCTTGCCAGTCATGGCGGTCTCGGCGATCTTTTTGAGCATCGCCTCGTCATCGGACTTGATGTCGACGGCAATCTCGTCGAGGATATCCCGTGCCCTGTCAGCGGCCATACGGTAACCGTGGGCGATAACTGTGGGGTGCACATCCTGGTCAAGGAGGTCCTCAGCACGCTTCAGAAGCTCGCCTGCGATGACCACTGCGGTCGTGGTGCCATCGCCGACCTCATCATCCTGGGTCTTGGCGATCTCGACCATCATCTTTGCAGCGGGGTGCTCGATGTCCATCTCCTTTAAGATGGTCACACCATCGTTTGTGATGACGACGTCGCCGATGGTATCGACGAGCATCTTGTCCATGCCCTTAGGGCCGAGTGTTGTCCGTACAGCGCTTGCGACTGCCTTTGCGGCAGCGATGTTGCCTGACTGTGCGTCACGGCCACGGGTGCGCTGGCTACCCTCTTTCAGAATAAGGATTGGTTGTCCTCCAAGACTAGACATTGGTATCACCGTTGTTAAGCGATAGAAATGTAGGTTTGTAGTTCTATATAAATTTTGTTACCTGTTCATCATATCGATGAGCTCTGAACCATCCTCGAGGGTATGGAGGTGCTCTTCGCCGATGAGGAGTGTTTTACCGATCCTTTTCTGTTTTTTGTAATCTGTGGCGATGCACATCGCAAACGTCTTCGTGATCTGGGAGATGCTTCCGATGAGGGAAGCGCGCTTTACGACCTTCTGGGAGGTCCCGTATGCCGTCAGGATGGTATGCCGGTCAAAGAGTGCCAGCGCCTGGAATGGGGCCTGCCGCATCGTATGGATCTCCATGCCCATACGTTCGAGGTCGATGAGGATATTCTCGATCGCGGACTCTTCAGGCGTCTGTGGCCCAGGAGAGTGATAGCCGACGAGCTCGATCGCCTCAACGAGCGGGGCAGCGAAGAGCTCTTCAAGCCTGATGGCAACATCGAGCGTGGTGCCCATCCCGCTCTCGTACTTGCTGATGGTCCGGCGGGAGACTCCGAGCTCCGATGCCAGATCCCCAAGCGACATCCGGGAACGTGTCCGAACCTCGCGGAGGAGATCGCCCCGGATCTTCACATAGAGGCCGCCGGGCGATGCGTAGACCAGCGGCGGAATCTCCTCCACAAAGTAGTCGTAGAGCGTCTCCGGGCTGATTGCAAAGAGTCCGTACCGTATGTAGACGACTCCTCGCTCAAGATCCGCATCCCGCGCCCGCTCCCCGACGATCAGCGGGGTGGCACCAAGGTGCTGGGCGATCAGGTTCAGATCCCACGCGATGTCAGCGCTCACGTTATCGATGTGGGAGGCAACCTTGATGATGACGAGGATGTCGCCTCTCTTCACGATGAGGTCGAAGCTCCGCGGGCGGATGTTGCACCGCTCCGATACATCAAAGTCTGCAAGGAGCATGATACTGATGATCATCTGGGGGAGGCGATCCTGCGACATAACCCGTAAGAATCGATATAGTCGGAGAGCATATAAACTATGGGGTTATGTGGATCGGGATCGATGATACGGATTCCGCTGCCGGGATGTGCACAACCTATATCGGGGCGGTCCTGGTGCGGCGGCTGCAGCGTGAGGGGATCCCGGTAGCCGATGCCAGACTGGTCCGACTGAACCCGAACGTCATCCACAAGACCCGGGGGAACGCAGCCGTCTGTATCGAGGCCGGGGGAGACGTCGCCACAGCATTCAGGCTCGCCTGCGCGTGTGTGGAAGAGTTCGCTGAGTTTGAAGCTGCTGATACAAACCCGGGCGTGGTGGCAACAGGCGTCCAACCGCTGCCTGACTTTTACCACGCGGCGCTCCGGGACTTCTGTAGCATCGAGGAGGCCATCGAGGTGCTCGATTCAATCGAGGCGCTCTACCGGGGCTACAAGAATCAGAGGGGACTTATCGGCGCAACTGCGGCGGTTGCAAGCGAATTCCCTGACCGGACGTACGAGCTGCTCGCCTACCGGAAGGAGGCAGCGTGGGGTTCCCGTCGGGAGGTCGACCGCGAGAGCCTCTTCTGCGCTGATGAGATGACATATCCGCATACCTGGGATACGGTTGACCGGGAGGGTGATGTCGTGGTCTCTGTGCCGGGAACTCCTGACCCGGTCCTCTTCGGCATCAGGGGGGAGAGCCCGGGGTGGGTCAGGGAAGCGCGCTCCTACATCCGCTCCGAGGAGCCGGCCTGTGAACAGGTCTATACCACAAATCAGGGGACGGATGCCCACCTGATGGTAGGGACTGCTGGAATGCTCCTGGAGGGGCGATCGTACCTGCTGCGAGGTACGGTGGCCGCTCTCCCGGCCACCGGGCCGGGTGGCCACGTCTCGTTTCTGCTCACGGAGGGCGGTGCCGAGGTCCGCTGCATGGCCTATGAGCCGACCAAGGGGTTCCGGAAGGTCGTGAGAGCCCTCATACCGGGCGATGTGGTCGTCGTGGCCGGGAGCTACAAGGGAGGGAGCCTCAACCTTGAGAAACTCGGGATCTCCCGCCTTACCGATGCGGTCCGCACCCGCCCGCCGATCTGCCCCGCCTGCGACAGACGGATGACGAGCGCGGGGACCGGCAAGGGATACAAGTGCAGGGTCTGCGGGGCCAGGGCCCGGGAGCCTGATATCGAGAGGCGGGAGCGCTCGATCAGGCCCGGGTGGTATGAGGTTCCTCCGAGCGCCCGCCGTCATCTTGCGCGACCATTGGTGCGCGGTATCCCTGCGTGGCAGCAGGCGCTCTGTGAGTGAACCGCGAGGGGGGTGCGCCCGCCGGAGATCACCTTCCTGGAGGGAGGCCCTTTTTTTGCCCAATGGTCGCCTCCTTCACCGGGATTCACTGCAACGTCGTGTTAAACACCGACTCATCTCCCCTCCAGACGGGGTCCTCCCTGCCGTTCTGGACGAAGACCTGGACCTGGGATCCCGGTTAATCAAATAAAATTTACAAAAAAAGGTTTATAATATTTAGGAGTTAACAGATCTCTGATGATCCCGTGCTGGCGCTTGGCCGCCAGCAGTGAAGATGTACGTGTCCTGTCTGCTCGTGACGGTGCTCTAACTCCGATGAACGGGCTTTTGCAGCTGACCGTACAGATCCACAGTCGGGTGCGTATGGGGTGGAGGATAGGGGTACAGTGAGAGCCCCCGGAGGGCCCCTATCTTCCGCTTCGATAAGCCCGCTCTTACGAGACACGATCCTGTCTTGGATCCTGACTCACCGACACGGCGGGACGGGCGGGATCATCCCGTGTCGGGCGACCAGTCATCCCCTGTCTGGTGGCAGGGACCTGATGAATCGGGTTCCTGCAAGCGAATACCTTTTTCCTCGCTCTCTCTTCTCCGGTGCCTCCCTGGAGGACAAGGTGTTATTGCGCATGAACGCCAATATCTCCCCGAAACCGGTGTACAATGACCTTTGAGTATGGAGATGCGGTGCAACAGGCACGGGTCCGCCCCGGCATGACGGTCGGCGAACTCGTGGATGAGCTGGGAAAGGCCGGAGCCTACAACGGAGGATCCCTGTGGCAGGCGGTGAACATCTACGAGCGGATGCTCCGCGACGAGGAGGCGCTGAAGTTCTTCGGCCTCTCGGGCGCCATGGTGCCCGGCGGCATGGGTGGTATCGTCGCCGACCTCATCAGGCGGGGGCACATCGATGTGCTGGTCTCGACCGGGGCAAACCTCACCCACGACATCATCGAAGCAATCGGTTGCCACCACTACCATGGGGCAAGCGATCTCTCTGATGCTGAACTCTGCGAGGAGGGGATCAACCGGATCTATGATATCTACCTCCCCGATGAGGCGTTCATCCGGTTTGAGGAGTTTATGCAAGGTGTCTACTCATCGCTCCCGGAAGGCCCGGCGATCTCGATCTCAGGCCTCCTTGTGAGGATCGGGGAGGGTCTAACCTCCGGGATCCTCTCTGAGGCGGCAAAAGCCGGGGTGCCGATCTACTGCCCTGCCATACAGGACTCCATGATCGGGCTGCAGTACTGGCTTTTCTCCCAGACGAGCAAGGTCGTCGTCAGCGCCTTTGGAGACATGCACGAACTCCTCGACCGGTGCTTTGAGGCTGACCGGGCCGGGGCCATATTCGTGGGTGGCGGCGTCCCGAAAAACTACATCCTGCAGAGCAAGCTGATGACCGAGAGCGGGTTTGACTACGCGGTGCAGCTCACCGGCGATCGGCCTGATCTCGGGGGGCTCTCGGGCGCGACGCTCGATGAGGCCCGTTCATGGGGCAAGCTCACCGGGGAGGCCCAGGCGGTGACGGTCTATGGTGATGCGACCATCAATCTCCCGGTGCTCGTGGCCGCAACCCTCGAGAGGCTGGAAGGATGACCGAGCTCATTCTCGCCCTGGACCTGCTCGACCGGGGGCAGGCATGCTTGGTTGCGGAGTCCTGCGCGCAGTACATCGATGCGATCAAGATCGGCTACCCGCTCGTCCTCAGAACGGGCCTATCCATCACAGAAGATCTCGCAGGGCTCGGCCTCCCGCTCATCGCCGACTTCAAGGTCGCGGATATACCGAACACCAACCGCCTCATAACGGAAGCGGTTTTTTCGGCCGGGTTTGATGCCATCATCGCCCACGGGTTCGTGGGGGCCGATGCGGCCCGGGCCTGCGTCGAGGCGGCGCACAACCACGACGGTGCCGCCTATATCGTCGCCGAGATGAGCCATCCTGGAGCGGTCGAGTTCTTCCACGGGGGCGTGGCCGAGCGGCTGGCGGCGCTTGCCGTCTCCTGCCGGGCTGACGGCATCATAGCCCCCGCCACCCGCCCCGACCGCATCGATAGGCTCCGTGATATCGTCGGAGAAAAGACGATCTACTCCCCCGGTGTGGGGGTACAGGGCGGGGACCTCGACGCGGTGGCGCGCCTGGTCGACGGGGTCATCGTGGGCAGGAGTATCTACGAGGCGGAGGACCCTGCGGCTGAGGCCAGACGCCTCTTCTCCCGCCTCCGCCGATGATGACCTCTCCGTTCCGATCCCCCGGGACATGACGAACCCTATGAGTGATCTGAGGCGGCTACGCCCCATTCCCTATCTTAATATGTTCTTCTGCAGATACTGGTATCATGAACTGGAGTCCAGAGCAGCAGAGATTGGCGGAGAAGTACCGGAGTCTCGATGAGATCCCCGTGGAAGAACGCCGGTACAAGTGCCACACGTGCCACTTTGTCGTGGACGAGGCGCCCTGCCCTCACTGCGGTGAGACCGCACTTGAGATCATGTGCCCGCTCGACCACTGTGACTGCCACCACTCCATCGTCGAGAGTATCGAGTACTGTCCACTCTGCGGCCACGCTGTCTGCCCTGAGTGCGGGAGTCACGACGTCATGCAGATCAGCAGGGTCACGGGGTACCTCCAGGACGTCGCGGGCTGGAACGCGGGCAAACAACAGGAACTGAAGGATAGAACCCGTTATTCTGCCGTATGAGATATTTCGTCAGGAATGACACTCTCTTCATCCGCGGCAGGTTCCGGGCTGCCAGCACCGGTATCGATGGCGGTATCGCTGATACCACCACGATCCTGAACAGCACCGTGCCGCGCGACTTTGATGGCGACCCTCAGCGCCACCTCGAGCTCCTGACCGCCCGGCACGGCCTCTTTCAGAAACATTTTGGACTCCTGACGGCCGTCTCGATGCGCCACCTCTGCGTCCTCCAGTATGACTTCGTCACGGTCTTCATCACGGCAGGGGTGACCAACCCGACACGCTCCCATCCCGATCCCGATCTGGGAGCTCCGCATACCATCAACATCATCGTCCACAGCCGCGAGGGTATGAGCGATGCGGCGCTCCTCGAGACGATCATAACAGTGACCGGGGCAAAGGCTCAGGCGCTCCGCGATCTCGGGTATGATTTTTCCGGCACCACCACCGACGCGGTCGTCGCTGCCTGCGAACGTGGCGCCCCCGGTGCGCACACCTATGCCGGGACGTTGACCGCGATCGGGCGCCGGGTCCATGCGGCCGTGTTGCACGGCATCCCGGAGGCGCTTGCGCGGCATCAGGGGCGCACCAGCCGAAGCGACCCTTCGTTCTTCATCTACAGCCGCTACGGCGGGAAGCACTGGGTGGAGTGGCAGAAGGACGGTTGTCCTTACTATCCCTGTCACTTCCCGGATCAGCGGTGCGACTACTGTTACTGTCCCTGCTATCCCTGCGCCGACGAGGAGCTCGGGGAGTGGGTCGAGAGCTCAAGCGGCGGCAAGATCTGGGGTTGTGCCGGATGTACGCTCCTGCATCTCCCGGAAGTTGCAGATTATGTGAAAAGAAATCCCGAGGCAACCCTTGCTGAGCTCAAGCGCCTCCGGGATCGGTTGTAGACTCTTCTGTCGTGATTCAGGCCTCGGCAACGCCAAGGGCTGAGAGCAATTCTCCGAGGGGGATACCGTGGACCTGAGCGGCTTCCCGAATCGTCTCGCTGTTTGCGATGGCACAGCCAAGGCAACCCATCCCGAACCGGAAGAGTACCTGTGCCGACTCGGGCTTCTCCCTGAGGAGTTCTGCGATTGTACTGTCCGCGTTCAATGCCATACCCATGACGTTGTCTCTGCCTCTATATATACATTGAAGGAGGGTGCGCGCATAACCATGATCCGATTGTAGATCGCGGAGCAGTAGCATACCCGGTCACCCCTGCCATGCACGGGCAGCCCTGTTGCGGCACACACCCCGCCAATCCCGCCGCAACGTATACCGATTCTCAGGCCGGGCCACTCCCCGATCATCACTTTCACGCCGCACACCTAGCCTTAATACCTGACAGTGTGAAGTGAGATTGGAGATGTAAGTCATGGAGCTATCCGAAGTAACAGAGAGAATCTCCCGTAAATTCGAATCGAAGGGTGCACAACCTGATAAGCAGAAGA
>JAAZOW010000063.1 GCA_012797575.1 Methanomicrobiales archaeon
AGGAGTCATCGACGGTCCATCAACGAACGTCGTCGGTGGGAAGATGGCCCGGGTCCTGGTCTGGTACGACAACGAGTTTGCGTATGCGAAGCGGATGGTCGACATCGCCTCCTACATGGCCTCCCGGGAGTGAGAGGAGCTATGGTGAAGCTGGTCTTCTTCGACCTCGACGAACGCGAACAGGGTGTGGTCAGGGACGCCTTCGCTCACGAGAACGGCTACGAGATCGATATGCACTCCGAACCCCTCACGAGCGATAACGCATCCTTTGCCCGCGACGCCGATGGTATCGGTATATTTGTTGCATCGCACGCCACCCGTGAGGCCCTCGACCAGATGCCGAACTTACGAGTGGTCGCTGCCATGTCAACCGGGTTTGACAACATCGATGTGGATGCCTGCCGGGAAAGGAACATAGCCGTCTGCAACGTGCCGAGTTACGGCGCAAACACCGTGGCGGAGTACGCGTTTGGGCTCATACTCGCCCTCGCCCGGAAGTTCAGGCCCATGTTTGCACGAACCGCCCGGGGAGACTTCTCCCGGGCCGGGCTCGTTGGCATGGACATCGCCGGGAAGACGCTCGGCCTGGTCGGGACCGGGCGTATAGGGTCGCACCTTGCCCGCATCGCCCATGGGGCGGGGATGAACGTGGTCGCCTACGACCCGCACCCAAAACCGGACCTCACCCGGGACTACAATGTCCGCTACATCGGTCTCGACGACATCTTCCGGCAGGCCGACGTCATCAGCCTGCATGTCCCCTACATGGAATCCACGCGTCACCTCGTCAACGCAGAGCGGTTACGGCTTGCCAAAGATACAGCGCTCCTCATCAACACATCCCGGGGCGGGGTCGTGGATACGCGGGCGGTCGCGGTAGCCCTCAACGAAGGCCGCATCGGGGGAGTCGCTCTCGATACGTTTGAGGGCGAGGAGGTCTGGATCGAAGAAGAGTTTGCAGGGATGGATGTGCCCCCGGCGACCGAGCTTGAGGAAGCGCTCGAGAGCTTCTCCATCCTGCACTCGGATCGCGCGATCCTCTCACCGCACAACGCCTTCAACACCCGTGAAGCGCTCGAGCGGATCCTCGTTACAAGCATCGAGAACATCACAGCCTTCTTTGCAGGGCATCCGCAGAACGTTGTTGCCGAAACGTACCGTGTGCCGGCAGCGCCGCCGGCCGGAGGGGGAAGAACATGAAACAAGATGCGAGATATATCCGCTGGCTCATCGACATCCGAAACGAAGATGTCGGCCTCGTCGGAGGGAAGAACGCATCCCTCGGCGAGATGTATAGCGAGCTGACTCAGAAGGGCGTGAAGATCCCGGACGGATTTGCTGTGACCGCCGAGGGGTACTGGCACACCCTCGACTCCGCGGGGATCCTCAACGATCTCAAAGAGATCCTTGCGGGGCTCGATAGGAACGATGTCGCTGACCTTGCACAGCGGGGGAGGAGAGCCCGCGATCTCATCCTCTCGGCCGGGGTCCCGGACGATCTCTGGAACGAGATCAAGGCTGCCTACGACATGCTCTGCGATGAGTACGGCCCTGATGTCGACGTCGCAGTCCGGAGCTCTGCGACCGCTGAAGATCTCCCGACCGCCTCGTTTGCCGGCCAGCAGGAGACCTACCTGAACATCCGCGGCTACCAGGCGCTCCGGGACGCCTACATCCGGTGCCTCGCCTCCCTCTTCACCGATCGGGCGATAGCCTACCGGGTCGATAACCACTTCGACCACTTCAAGGTCGGCCTCTCGGTCGGTGTCATGAAGATGGTCCGCTCAGATCTCGCCGCAAGCGGGGTCATATTCACGCTCGATACCGATACAGGCTTCCGGGACGTCGTCCTCATCACCGGATCCTACGGTCTCGGCGAGATGATCGTCCAGGGTGCCGTCAACCCCGACGAGTTCTATGTCTTCAAACCGACGTTCCGGAAGGGCTACCGGGCGATCGTCAGGAAGAACCTCGGCGAGAAGCGGGTGAAGCTGATCTACGGCCAGGGTGGTGCGAAGGAGGTCACCCGACAGGTCGATGTCCCGGAATCCGACCGGAAGAGGTTCTGTATCGATGAGGGCGATATCCTGACGCTTGCAGGGTATGCACTCACGATAGAAGATCACTATTCAACGAAAGCCAAAAAATCGGTGCCGATGGACATCGAATGGGCAAAGGACGGAGAAACCGGAGAGATCTTCATAGTCCAGGCCCGGCCTGAGACGGTGCAGTCACAGAAGGCGGGAGACGTCCTTGAGACCTACCACATCGATGAACATGGGGTGGTGCTCGCCACCGGGAAGAGCATAGGCGACAAGATCGCCGTCGGGAAAGCCCGGGTCATCACGGATGTCAGTCGTCTTCCGGAGTTCAAACCAGGCGAGATCCTGATCTCGGATACCACAACACCCGACTGG
>JAAZOW010000254.1 GCA_012797575.1 Methanomicrobiales archaeon
GGTTCCTTCCGGGACAGCGATCCGGGTCCGGGAGAGGGCCTCCTCAAAGAGGGTCCCGTAATCATCGAGGTTCACAGCCCCGCAAAGACCTCCAGGTACTCTCGCTCCATGGGATGGAGGTCAGCCGGGACGATGAGGATATGGAGCGGAGGCCCAAAATCGATCTCCTTCAGTCTCGCACCGGTTCCCGCCGCGACCACCGGATACCTCGACCCTGCCCTGGCGATGCCCACATAGAGAGCGGGCGGATCGATCTCGCGCACCCGGGCCGCCATCTCCTCGATGAGGGTGATCGCTTCAGGTATACGCATATAGCGGCTCTCCTGGATGTCGAGGTAGACCAGCGTGTGCAGACCGAGATCGAGGTTGACCCCGATCGTCTCGACAGGGGTCGTCGGGAACCAGCCTTTTGCGGGAAACGGGATCGAGCAGGACTTTCCGAACCGGTAGTTCTGGAGCCCGGAGAGGCCTGGGGCTGCGCTCGATATAGATGAAGAATGGATGATCGACGTCGCCACACCGGCGGCAGCGGCACGCATCCGCAGATCGGCGTGGGTCGTCGAGACCATGGGATCCCCCGCCGTCAGGAACGCCACGCGGCCCCGCACGGCGTCCTCTATGATATCCTGAGGATCCTGTTCAACGTCCTCCCGGCCGAGCACCCGGATCTCCTTCCCAAAGAGCGCCTCCATCTCAGCGATGCCGGTCCCCATCAACCGGGATGTATACGCCTCCAGGTAGACAGTATCGGCATCCCGGATGCATTCGAGGCCCTTGAGGGATATATCCCCAAGATCGTAGAGCCCGAGTCCCACAAACGTCAGCATGGTCGATCTCCTCACGGCCGATCGGGACCGTCCTGCACTCTCACCAGCGCTCCTCAAACGTCAACCTTCCATCATCGTAGAAGTAGCGGACCCGGGGAGTCGTCCTGCCACGGATACCTACGATGCGGAGGTCCCGTTCCACCAACCCCCCTCCGTCACCTGACCTCACCTCGATGACTATATTCATCAACTGTTTCATCGCGGCAACGGTCCTCTCATCGAACGACTCACTGTTGAGGACATAGATACCGAGCCCCTCCAGTTTCTTCACCCGGTTCGTTATGATGTGGAGAAACCGGAAGGTCACCTCCAGCCCGGTGTACATAAGGAGGGTCGAGACCGAGTTCATGCAGAGCCGGAGCGGCGGGGGCATCGGTCCGGGAGACTCGGCCATCACACTCTCCCTCCACATATCCTCCACCATCCGGGAGAACTTGATCCCTATGCTGGTCAGGTTGACAGGACTTGCAACGAACTTCACCTTCGACGTATCCCGGAGGGTCGGCACCGAGCTCTTCGTGATCGCATCGATGATCCCGATCTGGTTCCCGCTCGCTCCGAGGTTTCGGAACGCGCCGACGACCTCAGAGGCACGGTCATCGGTCGAGATCGCGATCGTCCACTCGCCCGCCACCGGGCAGGCTACCCTGTAGGCGATACGCTCCGCGTAGGCCAGGGGAGGTGCCAGGATGAGGACGTTCGTGGCAGCCCGCAGGCCCCCGAACTCCTCGTCGACCAGTGGGATGCCGGTTGTGTAGGAGTACATCCTGATAATACCTATGCCAGGAGACGATAGATAAGGCCTCCGATAAATAACCCGAGAGAGATGGTGTAGATCGTGATTGCGATCGTGATCCGGGAGCCGACTTCACGCAGGAGGACCGTTATGGTCGCAAGACAGGGGATGAAGAGGACGGTCACGACGGAGAAGATATAGAGTTGAAGGGACGTGAGCACCGACCCGAGGTCTGCAGTCCCCGCAAGGATCGCAAGGGTCTCAAACGCCATCTCTTTTCTGAGGACGCCAAAGACGAGCGCTGTGGCCGAGTAGCCGGGGAGGCCGAGGAGGGCCATGGTATAGGGTTCAACCATCCCCTCAAATAGGGCCATGACACCGAAGAACTCGAGCAGTCCGAGGACGACACTCCCTGCGAGGAGGAGAGGCATCGCGATGAAGAGGAACTCAGAGAGGCGCGCCCAGGCTTTCTTCGCCACCAACTTCGGATCAGGTCGGCGGAGCGCGACCATCTCCATGATCATCCCGAACTGTTCGCCGGGCGCCACGCGGGAGAGGACGAGCCCCGTGAGTATGATGAGAACAAAGACGATGGCGTAAACGCTGAATGCTGCCCCGATACCGACGAAACTGGCTACGATCCCGGCGATGATGACGGTCCGCGCTGAACAGGGGACCATCGTGACCAGGAACGAGGCGATGATGCGTTCACGCCGGGAGCGCAGGAGTCGCACGCTCATGATCGCCGGCACGTTGCACCCGAACGCCAGGGTGAGGGGGATGACCGCACCACCGTGCATCCCGACCAGGTGCATGGCGTTATCAGCGAGGAACGCGGCTCGGGTCATATACCCGGAGTCCTCGAGGATCGAGATGGCTATGTAGAAGAGGAAGACGAACGGAAATGCTATCCCAAGGCCTGCCTGGAGCGCGAGTATGAGGGCTGTTCCCAGCGTCTCTACGAGCGGTGGCAGTCCGATGGCGATGAACGGCTGGAGCACGAAGATCTCGAATAACTCGACGATCAGGTCTTCGAGGAACGACCCTACGACGAAGACTATGAGGAGCATCCCCACGAGGATCCCGATGAGGATGGGGATACCCGGGATCGCCCGCGTCAGGATGCTGTCGAGGTCGGTCCGCGGAGGTGGCGCCTCCTCCCGGATGGTGAGGCCCGCGAGCTCGCGGGCATAGTTATGACGGTTGGTGGCGATGATCTGGGCGGCCGTCATCCGGCGTCGGGACTCGATCTCCTCGGCGATCGTCCGTGCTGCATCGAGGAGATCCGGGTTATCGCCAAACCCCTGGAGTGCCTGGATGCTCGCCCGCCGGTCGGTCCCAAACACCTTCTCGAGGCTCCGTATGGCGGCTTCTATGTGATCGTCATAGGGGATCTCCACCTGTGATGGGCGGGTGGCGGCAAGCGCCGCCGGTATGATCTGGTCGATATTCTTTCCGAGCGACGCGGCTGTCAGGATCACCTCAGCGCCGAGGCGGTCGCGGAGCGGGCCGGGGTCGATCTCGAGTCCCAGTTTCGCGGCTTCATCGACCATGTTCAGCACGACGACCATCGGAAGGCCGTACTCGGCTACCTGGAGGAGGAGGTAGAGGTTGCGTTCAAGGCGCGTGGCGTTGGCCACCACGATGACCACATCGGTCTCCTGTTGATCCAGGTACCGGCGGACCAGGAATTCTTCTTCTGAGTCGCCTTCCAGCGAGTAGATGCCGGGGAGGTCCACGATCTCGACCATCTCCCGCTGGAAACAGGTGTTTCCCCGCTGCAGCTCGACGGTGGTCCCGGGGTAGTTGCTCACCTCGACGCCGAGGCCGGTGAGCTGGTTGAAGATCAGGGATTTCCCCACGGTAGGATTACCGATCAGTGCAAACTTCATTCAGTACCACCGCGCAGAGTCCTTGGCCGCAACCAGGAGAGGGGGTATCCCTTCTGTAGAGCTCTGGCCGCCCGCAGGCGGTGTAGCGTACGGCACATCGGCGCTCGCGAGTATGCCCCTACAGCCGCCTCTGCGGCCCGCAGGTGGCATGGGTACGCCTGAAGCGGGAGTCGTCTGCTGGATGATCGGTCGCAGGATAGGGCTGTCCCAGGGATATTTCGTGTACAGCTGGTGCAGGGTCATTGCGATTTCCCTCTCTTGGATGTGCCACCGGGCGGCTTAGCCCGCAACAGCCGGTGGGCACGACTCCACGATGATCGATGCGGCGATCTCAGGGCTGATGCCGATATCACAGCCCTTTACCCTGACGACGACCGAGAAGTTCGGGAGTTTACGCCGGATCTGCACGACCTCGCCGGGGAGGATGCCGAGGTCGAGCAGCCTCCGGTTCCGCCGGGGCCGCTGGATCGCCGCCACCCGGACGGTGTCTCCTTCCTTGCAGTCGAGGAGCGTATGGGCATCTCGACCCCAGCGACACCGGGCACGTCGCCCGGGCGGGGGGCAGGCACCGCCGTCCATGTAGGAGGAGAGACGGTCGATGGTCTCGTCGGAGATACCATGCTCAAGCGCGCAGGCCTCCTGGCTTGCCGCGCTCTCCTCGACACCGAGCACCTCAGTCAGGAAGCACTGGAGTACACGGTGTTTCCGGGCCACTTTCGCTGCAACCGCCTTCCCTTTCTCGGTCAGCTGAAGAGTGCCGTCCGGCGCCTGTTCCAGGTACCCCTCTTCGACCAGGGATGCGATGGTTGCCCCGACATCTGCCTCTTTGGCGCCGGTTGCAGCCGCTACCTCCTGTGGCGTCGCCGAATTCTCGCCGTTCTCCGTGATCATGAGGACTGCTTCGAGATAATCCTCAAATGTGGAAGAAAGCATTCTCAAGCTTCTTACATCTCCACCAGTTTATGGATTTGGTTTCTACCCCATGAAGGTGAGTTCGCCCGATACCCGCACCGGTCTGATCGGTGAGGCGGAGGCAGGGTTAACGCCTATATGGTCCTGCGGGGAATCAGTGATCATGGTGAACCTTGAGAGGCAGGTCACGAACAGCGACGTTGCGGGGCAGCTTGCGCTCATGGGCCGGCTGCTTGAGGTCGCAGGAAGGGATGGATACCGGGCAGCTGCCTACGCGCGGGCAGCACGGCAGGTCGAGCACCTCTCCCTTCCGGTCGCCGGGCTCGGTGAAGAGGCGCTCACCCGTATCCCCGGTATTGGGACCAGGATAGCCGGGCAGATCCAGGAGATCACAGAGACCGGGTCGTTTCGGGAGCTAAGAGATCTCCAGGCTGCTGTACCGGGATCGGTCATCGACCTCCTCGATGTCGGCGGTGTGGGGCCACGGACGGCGCACGTCCTCTGGAAGCGGCTCGGCATCCTGACTGTGGATGACCTGGAGCGGGCGGTGAAGGGGAGGCGGCTCCGGGTGGTGAGGGGATTTGGCGCGAAGAGGGAAGAGGAGATAGGGAGGGGGATCAGGCGGTACCGCAAGAGGTCTGATCCGCTGACCCGTCCAGGTGCCGATACCGTGCTCGGGAACGTGGTGGCGCTTCTTCCGGAGGGGGGGTATACGGTTGCTGGGGGGTATCGTCGGGGCGCAAGCACCATCGACAGGATTGAGATCGTTGTCACCGGAGGCCGGGATGAACTCATGCGCCGCATACCCGCCGATGCGGTCGTCGGCGAGGATGAGGGGGGTATCTCGCTCTCGCTCCACGGTGCCCGGGTGGACGTCAGGTTCATCGACCGGGCCCGGTACGGCACAGCGCTCCTCTGCGCCACCGGGTCCCCGAAGTTCCTGGCCCGGCTCAGTGAGGCGGCGCTTGCACGGGGCTGTCGCCTGGAGCCGGGTGGCCTTGTGGACCCTGCGAGTGGGCGCCTGCAGACGTTCGAGAACGAGGAGGAGGTCTTTGCGTTCCTCGGTATGGAGGTTATCCCGCCGGAGCTTCGTGAGGGGCGGGGCGAGGTCGAGCTCGCCCTCGATCGTGCCCTCCCCGACCTCGTCGAACACCCTGATCTGCGCGGGGACCTTCATGCGCACACGACTGCAAGCGACGGCCGCCAGTCGCTCGAGGACGTGGCGGCCGCAGGGGATGCCCGGGGGTATGAGTATATCGCTATCACGGATCACTCATCCCGGGTGCGGCCTGAGGGTCTCAGGAAGCAACGGGCCGATATCGAGCAGGTCAACCGGCGGCATACTTGTCACCTCCTTGCCGGGAGCGAGGTGGATATCAGGAGCGATGGCAGCCTCGGCTACCCAAACCGGGTTCTTGCCGACCTTGACCTGGTTATAGCCTCGGTCCATTCGGGGTTTGGCCAGAGTCAGGATGTCATGACCCGGCGCATCCTCTCTGCGATGGAGAACGAGCACGTCGATATCATCGGCCACCCCACGGGGAGGCTCCTCGGCAAAAGACCGCCGTATGCGGTTGATCTCGATCGGGTGATCGGTCATGCGGCCGCGACGGGGACGGCGCTTGAGATCAACGCGTCGCCGCACCGGCTGGATCTTGATGATATTTATGTCTGGCGTGCAAAGGGAAAGGGAGTGAAACTGGCTGTAGGGACTGATGCCCACCGGGTGGGCGAGTTTTCGAATATCTGTTACGGCATCATGCTGGCGCGCCGGGGCTGGTGCACACGAGATGATATCATAAACACCCTCACTCTGTCAGAACTTATGGAGTGGCTCTCGTGATCTACCGTCTCTACGAGAAGTATCTCCTCCGCGACCTCCGCACGTTCCCGGAGCAGATCTGTTTTATGATCACCGAGCAGGATATGCTCGACGCACCGGGTAACCTCTATCTCGCCGTCCAGTGGTGCCGCGATCTCGGGATTGGAAGCGTCATGTTCCACATCAGCACCGATGATCCCGTACGGCTGGAGCGTTGTCTTTCGCAGATCCGAAGGATCTCCTTGATCGCTCGCCTGACCCTGCATTACCGGGATGGGCAGGAGATCAGCGGGGAGGGTATGGATGTGACGGTGGCGATCGGGAAGAGTGGCCGGGAGGAGATCGCTGACTGCGTGAGGAGGATGGCCGAGGATGGGGTGGATCCGGCATCGGTCGATGAGAGGCTGCTTGAGTCGTATCTCACGTTCAAGTATGAGCCGGATCTGGTCATCAAGACCGGCGCTGACCACCTGACCGATTTTCTCATCTGGCAGTCGGTCTACTCCGAGCTCTTCTTCCTCGACGTGAACTGGGCGCTTCTGCGAAAAGTGGATTTCCTCAGAGCGCTCAGGGATTTCCAGTCCAGAGCGAGGCGGTTTGGGGAGTAGTGATGCCTCCCGGTGCATCGCTACCCGTGCTTCTTGAGGTGCATGCGCTGATCGTAGACGCGGATCGCCCGCAGAAGATCGATCTTTCGGAATGCCGGCCAGTAGGGGGCACAGAAATAGACGGCGGACTCGTGGCCGTTTGCGAGCCAGGGGAGGAAGTTGGATGTCCGGTAGTCGTTGCCGGTGCGGATGATCAGATCGACGGGGGGGATGGGCGCTCCCCGGTTGAGGTGGGTTTCAACGGTCGTGGGGTTGATGATCCCGGGATCGATGAGTCCGGCTTTTACCCCGTCGAGGATCGACCGGGCGGCATGCACGATCTCGTTTCGCCCCCCGTAGGCGAGTGCGACGTTGATGAAGTAGTCAGCGTAGTGTAATGTTGCCGCTTCGGCCGCTTCGATGGTTGCAAGGAGGTCGTCGGGGAGGAGAGAGCGGTCGCCGATCATCTGCACCCGGATATGGTTTCTATGCACCCGCTCGTCGGTCAGGATTGCCGTGAACTTTTTTTGGAAGAGTGCGAACAGCGATCTCAATTCGTCCTCATCCCGCCGGAAGTTCTCGGTGGAGAAGGTATAGAGCGTGATGTGTCGCACGCCGAGCTCGCACGCCCAGTCGAGGACCTGTTCCGTGGTATCGGCTCCAAGCTCGTGCCCGGCCGCCGTGTCAAGTCCTTGGTTCCTGGCAAATCGGCGGTTCCCGTCCTGGATCACCGCGACGTGCCGGGGGAGATGCCTCACCTGCCACAGAAGGTAGCGCGCGTAGAGGCGTTCGATCGCTGATCGAAGCATCAGAGCGGTGTCACCTCCACCACCATGCCGCCGTTCGGGTACCGTTCGATGACGTACTTCCTGCCCGGCACCCGGTCGGCGTTGTCGGCGAGCATCCACCACGCCGTCTCGACCTTTCCATCGTGAATCTCGTATTCGTCTTCACTGAGATCGTCCAGGAATCCGTCAAGAGGGCCCGCCGGTTCGAGGACTCCGTAGACGATCGTCCCGTCATCTGTCACCTCATCAAACGGACGCGCAGTGTTGGCCGCGATCCGCCTTAGCCGTTCCCTCAGCTGGACCGAGTCTTTGAAGATCGATGTGCAGAAGTGGATCTTGGGGTCGGGGGGGAGCTCTTCTGCCCACTCTCTGGCACCGAGGACGGCGTTATGCAGTCCGTCCTCGAGCTCGAGTCCGCGCTCGCGCATGGCGGCGGCGCAGGTCTCGCCCCACTCGAGTTCGTTGATGTTGAGGAAGTCAAGGAGCGGCAGGGCGGCGGCGAGGTTTCCGATCCCGGGGAGTGATGGAACTTCGATGCCAATCGAAAAACCCATCCGGCGAGCGAGGATGGCTGACCTGGCGTAGTCGGTATCGAGGATCCGTGGCCAGGAGTCGTGGGGCGGGTGGAGTCGGATCTCGTCGACGAGCCCCTGCAGGCGTCTGAGCATGGACTCGTCCGGCGCTAGGCCGGTGTAGAGGTGGATGTGGTGGTCCGGGCCGAACTCTTCCTTGAGGAGTGTGCAGAACTCGACCACACGGTCGAGGACGAGGAGCGGTTCGCCACCGGTGACGCCGGTGCCGAGAGCGCTCATGATCCTGGCCTCCCTGATGATGTCGGAGTGGGTTGTTATGCTTCGATCGTTTGCGA
>JAAZOW010000175.1 GCA_012797575.1 Methanomicrobiales archaeon
GAGTTTCATGTGGCAAAAGGGGCGCCGCAGGTGATCCTCGCCCTTGCCGGCGGGGCGAAGAACCTCGAAGAGACGATCGACCACCTCTCCGAGACCTTCGCAGAGAAAGGCTACCGGATGCTCGGCGTCGCACGGAGCGATGCCGCCGGGGCCTGGACCTACATCGGCGTCCTCGCTTTCCACGACCCGCCCCGCCCCGACTCTGCGGCAACCATCAAGACGGCGGAAGATATGGGGCTTGATGTCAAGATGGTCACCGGCGATCATGTGGCGATCGCCCGGGAGGTCGCCCGGGAGGTGAACCTGAAGACCGATATCGTCACCGCCGATGCCTTCCTCAAACAATCAGATACCGAGGCTGCGGATACCGTCGAGAAGGCCGACGGGTTTGCCGAGGTCTTCCCCGAGCACAAGTACCGGATCGTCTCTCTCCTCCAGTCCCGGGGGCACACCGTCGGTATGACCGGCGACGGCGTGAACGATGCTCCCGCCCTGAAGAAGGCCGACGTCGGTATAGCGGTCGCCGGGGCCACAGATGCGGCGAAGTCTGCGGCAGCGATCGTCCTCACAAAACCTGGGCTCTCGGTGATCATCGACGCGATAAAAGAGAGTCGGAAGATCTTTCAGCGTATGGACCACTATGTCATATACCGGATTGCCGAGACCATCAACGTCCTCTTCTTCATCGCCCTCGCGATCCTGATCTTTGGGTTCTTTCCGGTGACCGCCCTGATGATCGTTCTCCTCGCCCTCTTAAACGACATCCCGATCATGACCATCGCCTGGGATAACGTCCTCTACTCCCGGTCCCCCGAACAGTGGGAGATGCGAAAGACCCTCACGCTTGCGACGCTCATTGGGTTTGTGGGGGTCACAGCCTCCTTTCTCCTGCTCGCCATCGCCCTGGGACCGTTTAATCTCGATTTCGGGGTCATGCAGTCGTTCATCTTCCTCAAGCTCATGGTCGCCGGCCACCTCACCATATTCGTCGCCCGCACCCGAGGTCCGTTCTGGTCTGTCAGGCCCGGGTCGGCCCTGCTCTGGTCGACGATCGGCACAAAGGCCATCGCGACCCTGATCGTCATCTACGGGCTCGGCGTAACGCCCATCAGCTGGCAACTTGCGACCTTCGTCTGGATATACTCACTCATCTGGGAGTTTGTCATCATGGATCAGGTGAAGATCTACGCCTACCGCCTCATCGATCATACTGACATACAGTTTACCCGGTGAGGGAGGGATACCCCTCACCTGGGCATCGGGGCCACTTTCTTTGATGCCGAAAGCCGATCCTCGACCTCGGCTACCCGGAGAGTGATCTTGAGTATCGCATCGGGTTCGACCGATATCGAGTTAATCCCCTGTTCCACCAGGAAATCGGCGAACTCTGGGTATGTGCTCGGCGCCTCACCGCAGAGTCCGCTGTGGCGCCTGTTGCGCTGGCATCCCTCGATGGCCATGGCGACCATCTGCTTGACGCCCGGATCGCGCTCATCAAAGGCCCCGCCGATGACTGCGGAGTCACGGTCGATGCCGAGCGTAAGCTGGGTTAGATCGTTTGAGCCTATCGAGAACCCATCAAAGTACTCGCTGAACGCGTCGATCTGCATGACGTTGTTTGGTATCTCACACATCTGGTAGACCTGAAGACCGTTCTCTCCCCGCCGGAGACCGTTCTTCCCGAGCTCCTCGATGACCTGTTTCGCCTCCTCCACCCGGCGGCAGAAGGGGATCATGATGATCAGGTTCGTAAGCCCCATCTCCTCTCTGACCCGCTTCATCGCCCGGCACTCGAGCGCAAATCCTTCCCGGTA
>JAAZOW010000328.1 GCA_012797575.1 Methanomicrobiales archaeon
CGCCTACCTCGATATGGAGTTCGGTTACGTCTACGGCACCTCCCGGGCGGTGATGATGCCGATCGAGATAGGCGCTGTCATCCACCGGCCCGGAGATGACAGCGTCCGGTATCTCTGGGAGCAGTTCCGGTACGGTATCGACGTTGAGATCTGGAAGAAGGTGACCGACTCTTGCGGCAGGACCATCGGTGTCACGACGACCGTGGCGAATATGGGCAACGACGAGTACGGGATGCCCTACGATCACTCGTTCCGGATCCCCGCCGGTGAGGTCCGGGCAGCCAGAGAGACCGCGCGGAACGCGTTTGGGGATCTCCGGATCTTCATGGAATCGCTCCTCCTGGCGGGGAGCGTCAAGACGATAGTCGTCTTTGCGGCACATATGGAACGAAAAGCCTTCCGCACCGCAGAGGTCTCGCTTGACGGGTGCGGTCTCGTCGACCTCCAGCGGGAGATCCGGCGGCACGTCGGGATGAAACAGGTCCTCTCCCTCGACCGCCTGGCTCGGTTGATCGACTTCTCCGCCAACGGCTTCACCATCTCGTCGAGGAACTTTCGGTACCCCATCCCTCCAGGATGCTGCCACCTCCTGGACGTCCACCGGGGGATGGGCGATGCTGTCCGGACGTTCCTGCTTGCGCGGGAGTACCAAGAGATGCTCCCCGACCTCGAGAGCCGCATACGGGCGCTTATGGAGACCTGCAAGGATGGGTGAGGGGCTGGAGGAGTTGCCCCGGCAGGACCCCGCCTGTCACGGGCTGTTCTTCAACGGGAGCATCGTCTCAACTCCCTGCACATGCCCCTCAGGTACAGGCCTGCTCCTCTCCAGAGACTCTCCGATCGATGCACGCGGCCCGGTCAACCGGACCTCAACCTCTGTGCCCTCGTGGATGCTCCCGATGCCCGGAGGGACGTGCAGGTAGGCGTTTGCCCGCACAACCATCATCTGGGTCCCGGCCCCCCGGGGCAGAGGTGTTGCGATATGGTGGTCGCCGGCACGGGATACCGTGAGCAAGATGTACTCATCAAAACCGGGATCGGCCAGGACGGCCCTTGTGAGCCGGGCACGGAGGTGCTCCCCGTACGGGGAGTAGAACCCCCACCCCTCAAGCAGGGGGAGGGCGAGCTCCCGCACGGCCGCCATAGCGGCGATTGGGTAGCCCGGTATCCCGATGACCGGTTTTCCATCGATCCGCCCGACGATCGCCGGTTTTCCAGGCTTCATGGCGATCCCATGGACCAGCACCTCGCCGAGTTCACCGATGATGCCGGCGGTAAAGTCCCGGGTACCCGCCGATGAGCCGGCAGAGATCACGAGGAGATCATTTTCCCTGACGCCTCTTGCGATCGCCTGTCGAAGCAGCTCAGGGTCGTCGCGGACGATGGGGTAGCGGGTGCAGGTTGCGCCCGCCTCATCCAACCAGGCTGCTGCAGCGGCAGTGTTGCTCTCGATCATCTCTCCCGGACCTGGGCGCTCGCCCGCCGGGACCAACTCGCTCCCGGTCGGTATGAGCCCAACCTTTGCGGCCCGCAGATCGACCTCCGTGATCCCGTAGGTGAGGAGCGCCCCGATATCGCAGGGGTGGATCAGGTGCCCGGCCGGGAGGATCAGGTCGCCGGTTTCGATCTCCTCTCCCTCGGGATGGACATGCTCCCCGGGTGATACCGCCCTGCAGGTGCACCAGGCACCGTCCTCCCCGATGACATCCTCTATCATGACGACTGCGTCACAGCCCGGCGGTATCGCATTTCCCGTGTTCACCCGGAAGGGATCCCTGAGCAGAATGGGATTCTCATCGTCCGCGCCGGTGGTCTCGCTGCTCACAACGGCAAAGCCATCCCGTGCAGCGATATCGGTTGTCGGGACCGTTATCGGGGAATGGACGGGAGCTGCCGTCACCCGCCCGGCTGCTCCTGCTACCGGGGCCCGGATGGTCCGGTCAGGGTGTGGGAAGGCGGCTCGCATCATATCCCGGACCTCATCAAGCGGCCTCAACCGGAGTCGCTCCCTCACCATAGTGTTACGTCCACCTCACTCCCTGCTTCAAGCCCTTCGCACCCCTGGGGGATCCTGATGAACCCGTCGCTCTCCACCAGGGTGTTTAAGAGACCCGACTTCCCGAAGAGTGGCACCGCCTCATCTCCGTGGAGCCTGACCCTGACGTACTCCTCGCGCCCCCGCTCTGCGGGGATGCTCTGGGTGAGGAACGCCCTCTGTTGCGCTTCCCGGTAGCTGGTGCAGCCTGAGAGTGACTGCATGAGGGGACCTGCAAGAACGGAGAGGACGACCCTCGTCGAGGCCGGGTGGCCGGGGATGCCGATGACAGGGGCATGCCTGATCTTTCCGACGATCGTCGGCTTTCCCGGGGCCAACGCCAGTCCGTGAGCAAACACCTCACCGAGCGATCCGATCACGCCGGCCGCGATATCCCGGTCGTCCTTGGAGCTTCCCCCGGTGATCAGGAACGCGTCGCACTCGTCGAGTGCTGATGAGAGGAGGTCTGCGAGATCTTCGGGGTTGTCCCTGACGATATCGTAGTACCGCGGGATGCCCCCTCGCCCTTCCACGAACGCCCCGCAGAGGTAGGAGTTGACGTCACGGACCTC
>JAAZOW010000034.1 GCA_012797575.1 Methanomicrobiales archaeon
AGTCTCGGTTGTATACTCTCCCAGAGCCGGCCGAGTTCGTCGGTGTCCGGGAGGAACGTCATCTGGTACATGACGCGTCCGGCCCGCTTTCCCTGTGAATCGAGGATGAGGAGGCGCCAACAGCAGTAATCGCGGCAGATCTCGGGGCGTGTCAGGTGAACTGTGCACCATGCCTTCCCCGTCTTCCCGTCAAATCTCAGAAAAGGGCATGCGTCTGGCAGTTCTTCGATGCTGCTCCTGTCTTCGAAGAGCGCGATCTTGTCCGGGTCGACCTGCACCTCTTTTACGTCTCCGCTGTAGAAGTTGCGTATGACAAATGTATAGTCGCCACGCTCCTCGATGACTGCATGGACGTTTCGCATACCGCTGCAGCAGCTGCCGCATTGGCAACATTTACACGCTATGGTGACCGCCTCCTCGAATACCGGGCGATGGGTGTGCTGACATGCCTGGTACTCGGTGGTAATCGGAGAGGTAATAATATATCCATGGGTTCTGGTGTGTCATGTCATCGTACATTCGAGAGATCCTCAGGGGGGTGTTCCTCTGGCTTCTCTGGTGCCACTCTGCCCGGGGAGAGGGGCGCATGCCCCCTCCCCGCCTGCCCAACCCCCACGGGAGTATACCTCCCACGGTCCAGGGTATGGGGAGAGTCTGAAGAGGGAGCCGGTGCGTGGGTTTCCTCTCCCGGATACGGCCCTCCTCGGGTATCACCACGACTGCCCCCGGCCTCGGGGCGGGGTGGGGGGACCTCAGAGAGCAAGGCTACTACCGCAATTCCGTGTGATTGTTAGCGTTATACCTCGTGCATCAGAACCTTCGAATGTACGATGACATGACGCACCAGCTATAGCCGGGTCCGGCACCAATCTCACCAGGAAAGAGTGAAAGCTGGAAGAGGGCTATAGGAGCACGATAACCGAAATTTTCGGTCGGATTCCCCGAGATCGAGTATCAGCCATCTACTGGAACACTACCGCCGCAGCAGAACCATACCGCCGAATAGGGGGCGCTGATTCTCTCCTCATAGGATCCGATAGAAGAGTGCGAGAGACCGGATTTGAACCGGCGAACTCCTACGAGATCAGGCCCTGAACCTGACGCCTTTGACCGGGCTTGGCAACTCTCGCGCTTGGTATAGTACTTACATCCACCGAAGTGAACTACTCCGCCCGCGCTCGCGGGCAGGGCTTCCTGCTTCGGCGACCCTGCCCCGGAGGGGGCTCACCGGATCTCCACAGGCGTTGATTACCCTGTTCGGGCAGTTCCTGCCCTACAGCAGTAGGCTACGTATTCCGGTCGCTTGGTTCTCGCAACACAGACACAACTTATTGGAAGGGGGAGAAGAAAAATGTATCGCCCCGAAACGTATTCCGGGAAGGGACTCTGTTTTCATCTCCGATCTCTCCACCAAAAGAAGGTAATTACTCCCGGCACTCGCTGGACGAGTGGGAGTTATTCTCCATAAATCGCTTCATCTCCATATCTCGGAGTTCGTACCGCTTGATCTTGCCTGAGATCGTCTTTGGGAGCGACTCCACGAACTCGACCGCGCGGGGGTACTTGTAGGGCGCCGTCACCCGCTTGACATGCCTCTGGATATCCTTGATCAGCGTCTCAGTGGGCCGGTACCCGGGTTTGAGGACGATGAAGGCCTTGACGATCAACCCCCGGATCACATCGGGCGACCCGACGACCGCTGCTTCCTGCACGGCGGGGTGTTCGATGAGCGCGCTCTCCACCTCGAACGGTCCTATGCGGTAACCGGAGGACTTGATGACATCGTCGTCGCGGCCGATGAACCAGAAGTAGCCATCTTCGTCCATACGCGCCTTATCACCGGTGTAGTAGAACCCGTCCTGAAAGACCCTCTTGTTCTCCTCTTCGTTGTCCAGGTAGCCACGGAAGAATCCGACCGGGTGGGGGTTTAGTTTCACTGCTATGCGCCCCTCCTCCCCGGCGCCGACCACCTTTCCATCGTCGTCGTGGAGCTCGATATGCCAGCCCGGTGACGGTCTTCCCATGGAGCCGGGTTTGCACTCCATGCCCGGAAATGTCCCGATACAGAGCACCGTCTCGGTCTGGCCGTAGCCTTCGTGGATCATCCTGCCCGTCCCCTCGTACCATGCCCGGATCACCTCAGGGTTGAGGGGTTCGCCGGCGCTACAGCAGTGCCGGAGCTCAGAGAGATCGAACTTGTCGAGGTCAGCGAGGATCAGCATGCGGTAGATCGTCGGGGGGCAGCAGAATGTCGTTATCCCATAGCGCTCCAGCAGTGGCAGGATCTC
>JAAZOW010000062.1 GCA_012797575.1 Methanomicrobiales archaeon
CCGCCCACCTCTTCAGGAACGCATCCCAGCGACCGGTGAGATCAGGATGCATCTCGCGGAGCCTCTCGTACTCGCTCTCAAGCGCCGCCGGGCAGGGGTAGCAGCCTACCCGCTCAAGTCCCCGCTCATAGAGAGGGTTTATGGGCGCCTCCCTCCACCAGAGGTAGAGGAAGACCTCAAGCGCCCGCCAGCTCCGGATCGGCGATATGTTCAGCTGTAAGGGATTTTCGGGGTTCTGGCTCGTCTCCTCGAGATCGGCACGGTTCCAGGACTCGTACCAGCGATTCCCCTGGATGGTGATGCAGGGACCGACCGTGGCGAGGTAATCCTTCAGAGGTTGCAGCTTTAAGAGCCTGCAGCACCACCGATGGTCCTTCCCCGGCGGACCGGCCTCCTCGACCGCCTGGAAGAAGTTGGTATCGTTTCGTATGATCTCGACACCCTGCGACGCCGCAAACTCCACCGTCTCAGGTAGTTCGATCCCGGAGTTGATGAAGAATGCCTTCTCCACCCCCGCCCGGCGCGCAAGATGGAGGATGGCGGTGCTGTCTTTGCCACCGGAGAATGATACGTTCACACACGGCCGATCGCCCATGTACTTCCGTATGGTGCGGACTGCGCTCCGCTCGAGGTTTTTTAGATGATACTGGTTCTTCTCGATCACCTCATCCCAGCCGGGGTTCGGGCGACTCCGGGGCTCGACGGGTATGAGCTTTCTCACCCGGACCATACCATCCCGCACGATACCTGTGCCGAAGAGATCCCGGTAGGAGATGATGACCGTTCCATCGGGCAGAGGGGATGTTAAGGAGAACCGTTTTCCGCCGATACGCCCCTCATGGCTGCCCGCATCGGTCCCGGCCTCGAGGTCGAGGATACCGCGCTCTGCATACGGCAGGATCTGCGGGAGCGCTTCGGGGGTGATATCGAGGCTGGACTTCCGGGCGATCGGGTCGAACGTGAGCCAGCCGAACCGGTCGCCATGCACGATGACGAGATCGGTCCGGTCGATACCCCCGGTCTTGTTCAGGAGGACGACCTCCGGAATCGGGATCTCGCCGAACTGTTCGGCAAGGAGGCTCCTGATGAGGGTCATATCCGCTGCCAGAGCGGGTCGGAGGTCGTAGGGCTGCAGGAGCCGAACTTCCCTGCTCCTGGCGCCGCATGCGCATGTGCGCCCGATGAGGGGGATGTTGCAGTGATCGCACCAGTAGAGAATCTTTTTTACCGCAGGTTCACGCATTTTTCGGGGAGTACTCTGTTGTGGTCTGCATTAAGTGTGGCCCCCTATAGAGCTCCGCCGGTGAGGACCTGGGCGATGGCAACGCATATACCGGCGACGACCGCGGTCGCCGGCATGGTCAGGACCCATGCTATGACGATCTCGCGGACAACGCCCCACTTGACCGCCGAGTAACCTCGGGTCGCGCCGACGCCCATGATCGCACCCGTTATCGCGTGGGTCGTCGAGACGGGGATGCCGAAGATATTCATCAACGATAGGACGCCTCCGGCGGCGGTGGAGGCGCAGAACCCCTGATAGGGGCGTATCTTTGTGATCCGATTGGCCATCTTATCTATGACGCGCCATCCGCCAAGGAACGTTCCGAGCGATATGGCAAGCGATGATGCCAGGATGACCCAGAGCGGGACGGCAAACTCGGAGATCAGCCCGCCGGCGAGGAGCATGGCGGTGATGATCCCCATCGCGTTCTGAGCATCGTTGCCGCCGTGGCCTGCGGCCTGGAGCGAACCCGAGAAGATCTGGAGATTTCTGAAGTGGGCCGTCAGGCGCTTCGGGTGGTGGTTGCGGAAGATGTGGAGGACGATGGCGGCGAGGAGGAAGGCTGATATGAAACCGAGCACGGGAGAGATGACGATGAAGATGACAACCGCCAGGATACCGCTGATCTCCAGGAATCCAGTTATGATAGCGAGCGGAATGGATATCGTCCCCCCTATGATCCCGCCGAGGAGGAGATTCCACGGCCTGAACTCACTCGTCCAGTACACCAGCAGAGCCGCTATGATAGCGCCGGGGATCGCGCCGGCGAGCCCGTAGGCAACGACCTGTTTGAGCAGGTCAACCGATGGCCAGAAGACTGCACCCATTCCGGCGGCCGCTATACCGGCGCCGAGGACTCCTCCGATCAGGGCGTGGCTGCTGGATACGGGGATCCCGAGGTACGAGGTTGCAAGCACCCAGAGCACCGCCCCGATCATGGCCGTGAGGATCAGCGGTGGCGTGAGGAACGCAGGGGCGACGATCCCCCTCCCGATGGTCGCCGCGATCGCTGTCGTGAAGAGGAGGGGACCGAGAAGGTTGAAGACCCCTGCGAGGAGCACCGCCTGCAGGGGGGTTAAGGCCTTCGTCGCGATGATGGTGGCTATCGAGTTGGCGGCATCGTTCAGGCCGTTCGCAAAGTTGAAGAGCAGCGCGAGCAGGATGCCGAATATGATGATCAGGTCCATATCGGTCAGGTATGCCTGATGGCTATGTCGCTTAAAACATTCGCGACGTCTTCGCACTTATCGGTCGCCATCTCCAGGTTTTCGTAGATATCCTTGAGCTTGATGATGGTTATCGCATCCTCCGTCTTGAAGAGGTCCATGATAGCATGGCCGAGGACGTTGTCTGCGATGTTCTCCAGGCGGTTCACCTCGATGCATCGCTCTTCGATGAGACTCGGATCTTTGATCGACCTGATGCTGTTGACGGCCTGCTCGATCTCGATGGCACTGAGCTGGATCAGCTTTGCGAGCTCGACCATATGAGCGTCGGTCTCGGTGATGCCGTAGCCGTACATCTGCTGCACGGTGCCGTCGATGTAGTCAAGGATGTCGTCCAGCGCCGACGCAAGCCGGGATATCTCCTCCGGTTCAAGTGGCGTGATGAAGGTTCGGTTCAGCTGTTCGTAGATCTGGTGCGTAATCTCGTCTCCCTGATGCTCGATATGCTTCATCCGGTAGCACTGCTCTTTCACGTTCTCAAAGTTTTCGATGAACTCGACCAGCAGGTTGGCTGCAGTAACCACTATTGCGGCCATCTCGTCGAAGAGATCAAAAAAAACTTTATCCTGAGGGATTATCCACTCTTTGAAGCCCACAGTGATCGTTATAAGGTTTTCCTGTCAGGGGCTATATAGCGATCGGTCTGGGAGGGTCACTCAAGCAGGGCTCACGCGGTGATGCCGAAGAGGAGTTCCGCTCTTCCTGCACATGTCCCTCCCCCGTGATGCAGTAGCTAGAGTGCATCATGTCATCTTACAGTAAGAGATTTTGGTGAATGAGGTGGAACGCCAACAATCACACAGTAGTGAGGGGAGTGGCCTGACTTTGCGCCTCCTCCTCCGCCCCTGCCCGGGCCGGGGATACCCGGGGAAGGCCGTATCCGGGGCGTATCCCCATACACTGGACCGTGGGAGGTATCGCCTCTGGGGGAGGGGCAGACGGGGAGGGGGCAAAAGCCCCCGCCCCTGTCTCTGGTTTCAGTATGCGAGTACCTCCGCTCCTGTCCGGAGTAGATATGGCCTCACGCGAAACTACAAAGGTTGCGAAGAGGGGCAAACGCCCGCGAAGATCTCAAAAGATCAGGTGACAACGTGCAAGAGTGCTGTGACAGGGCAACCCGGAGGCCTTCGCGGTCTCGCATGAGGCGCGGGTTCAATGGAAAAACTACGTGAAATGGCCTGGTAGTACCCTTATTTAGATCGCAGGCTGAATGTATTCTGGAATCAATGGCAACACTACAAGGAATGAGCGGGGTCGATCTCCGGGCGCTGGTAGCGGAGGCCGCCGATCGCCTCCCGCTCTGGGTCGGCAAGATCTACCAGTTCGATGCAAAGACCCTTGGTATCAGGTTGAATGGGGAGGATAAGGCGAAATATCTCCTGCTTGCGGAGACCGGGCGGCGCATCCACTTCACGGCAGAGTTTCCAAAGCCTCCAAAGCACCCTCCGGGTTTTGCGATGCTGCTGCGCAAGCATCTGGAAGGTGGAAGGGTGCTCAGTATCCGCCAGCTCGGAATCGAGCGCACCATGAGCATCGATATCGGAAAGAGGGATACGACCTACCACCTCATCTTCGAGGTCTTCGATGAGGGAAACGCCATCCTCTGCGATGAAGGCTACACGATCATAAAGCCTCTCTGGCATCACCGGTTCAGGGACCGGGACGTGGTCCCCGGCGCGGTCTACGCCTTCGAGGGGACCGACTGTCTGGCCCTCCCGCCCGGGGAATTCCAGGAGATGCTTGCGCAGTCGGACCGCGACATCGTCAGGACGCTCGCCGTTGGGTGCATGCTCGGCGGCGCGTATGCAGAAGAGATCTGCCTGATGGCAGGTGTCGATAAGAACGCGGCAGCCGCGGATGTGGATGCAGGGGTGGTCCGGGATGCCTACAGCCGCCTGCTCGCGGATGTCGAGCAGCGCCGGGACCCGGTGATCACGAGATCAGGGTGCTGGCCGGTGGTGCTGGCCGGCGAGGATGTCCGTGAACGGTTCGAGACCTTCAGCGAGGCCCTGGATGCGTTCTACCCACGAATAGCAGATGCTGCAGAGAAGACTGCGGCCAAAAAACCCCGCCTCTCCCGGGAAGAGGTGATCCGCCAGCGCCAGACGGATGCCATCCGGGGCTTTGAGAAGAAGATCAAGCGCTACGAGAGGGTTGTTGAGGTGCTCTACGAGAACTACACGGCCGTCACCGGGATCATAACGGCGCTCGATGCAGCGAGCAGGAACCAATCATGGCAGGAGATCGAGGAAGTTCTCAGAGCAAACCGGGATAACGCTGCTGCAAAGATGATCCATGCGGTCCACCCGGCGGAGGCGGCTGTGGAGCTCGATCTCGCGGGTGAGCGGGTGAAGATCTACGTCCACGAGACGATCGAGCAGAACATCGGCCGCTACTACGACCAGATAAAGAAGTTCAAGAAGAAGAAGACCGGTGCCCTTGCGGCCATGGAACGGATGATCCCGGCAAAGGCCCGGCGACGGGAGCGCCTGATCCCCCAGAAGAAGCGGTGGTACCACCGGTTCCGATGGTTCATCACGTCTGACGGCGTCCTCGTCATAGGCGGCCGGGATGCCTCCCAGAACGAGGAGCTCGTCAAGAGGTACATGGAGGGTGGAGATCTCTTCATCCACGCCGATGTCCACGGGGGAAGTGTCGTCATCGTGAAGGGTGCAACCGAACGCCTGCATGAAGCCGCACAGTTCGCTGCGTCCTACTCGAACGCCTGGAAGGCCGGGCATTTCTCGGCCGACGTCTACGCCGCCCGCCCGGACCAGGTGAGCAAGACGGCTGAGTCGGGGGAGTACGTGGCCCGGGGCTCCTTCGTCGTCCGGGGAGAGCGGCAGTACTTCAGGAACGTGCCCGTGGGGGTGGCGATCGGCCTTCAGGTGGCGCCTGAAGTTGCCGTCATCGGCGGTCCGCCTGACGCCGTCACCGGGCGGGCGAAGGTCTGGGTGACGCTCCAGCCCGGACAGTATGAGCCGAACGATATAGCGAGGAAAGTCATCCGGGTGCTCAGGGATAAGCTCCCGGAGGATGAGGGGAAGGGGTTCAAAGGCATCCTGAACACCGAGGCGGTCGCTGCGTTCGTCCCGCCCGGGGGCTCCGATATTGTGGAACCATGAAGGCAGAGATCCTGGAGCTGAAGAAGCAGTTCGGTGAGATACGGCTCTTCCCCGAGACGCTCGATGACCTCTGGCACCTCTCGCACCTGGTCGGACCGGGCGATCTCGTCTTTGCAACGACGTTTCGGAGCGTGGAGGCGGCGACCGACAAGATCCGGCCGGAGAAGGTGGAGAAGCGGCCGGTCCGGCTCGGCATCAGGGTCGAGAAGGTGGAGTTTCACCAGCATACGAACCGACTCCGCATAGCCGGGGTCATCGAGAGCGGCGTGGATGTGAGTTCGCACCACACCCTCAACGTCGAGCCGGGGTATGAGATATCGGTCATCAAGCGGTGGCGGTCCTTTGACTGCGAGCGCCTGAAGCGGGCCGTCGACGCTTCGGCCTACGGCGTGGTCCATGTCGCAAGCGTCGAGGAGGGAGAGACTCAGATCTACCGGCTACGCCAGTTCGGCCCGGAGTGGGTGACGACCATCATGCTCGGGAGCAGCAAGGGCGCGGATACCGGCGCCCGGTCAGTGTTCTTCGAGAAGTCTCTTGAAGCGCTCGAGCTGGTCACCGGACCCCTGATCGTGGCGGGTCCGGGGTTTGTGAAAGAGGAGTTTGCGGACTACGTGAGGAGGTATGCGCCCGAGCTTGCGGAACGGATGCTCGTCATCGAGACGCGGCGTATAGGGCGGGGGGCCGTGCAGGAGGTCATCGGGCAGGGGGTCCTCGATCGACTGCTCGGCGATCTTCACCTCGCCCGGGAGGTCCGGTTGATGGATGAGGTTCTGCTCCGGATCGCAACAGAGGGTGCCGTCGCCTACGGCATTGACGATCTGCGGCGGGCGATCAACTATGGCGCGGCGGAGACGGTGCTCGTCACCGATACCCTGCTCCGGGATGAGAGGGCTGTGGGCCTCGTCGAGCAGGCGGAGTATGTCGGTGCATCGGTCGTTGTGCTGAGCACCGAGTTTGAGCCGGGAGAGCGTCTGGAGGCCCTTGGAGGGGCGGCGGCGCTGCTACGGTATAAGATTTGAGTGAACAACAGAAGCGCCCTCTCCTTTCTCTGGTAGGGCACGATACCCATCGCCAAGGATGATCAGGCTATACGGGATGATTGACCACCAGGATAGCACGGTTGCGAGTGCTCCGCTCGAGGACAAATCGCTCATTCGGCAAGATGAGTAACGAAGAAGAGTATCGTTCTATGAAAGGAAGGTAATAGCAGCTTATCGGGCTTCCCGAGGGCTCTCGCACCTCAGTACAACCCGGTACGTGAGAGGGCTTAACTTCTGGGTTCGGAATGAGTCCAGGTGTTTCCCCTCTGCTATGGCCGCTATTACC
>JAAZOW010000076.1 GCA_012797575.1 Methanomicrobiales archaeon
ATGACGGCATATACCTTATGTGAGGGCCTGTAGGGGAGGTTGGCGACCTCTCCGTCAAGGAGATGCCACGATCACGGCAGGCAACCCCGGTGCTCAACCACTCTACCTGGAGTGCAGAACATCTCTCGGTTCATCGGATCCTTCATCTATAGGGCAGTCACGTGAGTGATGAGAGATCGATTGAACGGATGTGCTACGTCTTGCGGGGTGATTCAATGGTATGGACCGTGAATGTGGGAACCGGATCGATGGAGACCGGAACAGCGCGGTCAACATCATGGTGAGGCCCTTAACCCCAGGGTGCCGAATGGGCAGGTTACCGGCAGTTTGCCGATGACTTGCGAGAAGCCGGGTCCGGGACTTCCCGAACGTTCCCGGGGACCCGTAGGAAATCCCGCACCGATGAGCGCGGGATAGTTTACATACTGTGATTGAAATATAGTAACCACGCGTTTGTTGAGTGGAAGAGTATGAAAGAACAGACTGAAGTTGGAAAACTGAAAGAAGGGCGCTACGTCATCGTTGATGATGAGCCTTGCAGAATCGTCTCCATCGCCATATCTAAGCCCGGCAAACACGGAGCCGCAAAGTCCCGGGTCGAGTGTGTCGGTATCTTTGACGATATCAAGCGCTCGATCGTCCAGCCGGTATCGGCAAAGATCTACGTTCCAATCGTGGAGCGGAAGCTTGCACAGATCATATCGATCGCCGGCACAAACGTCCAGTTCATGGACGTCAAAGACTTTGAGATGTTCGAACTCAACCTGACCGAGGAGCAGGTCAGCGATCTTGAGCCCGGCAAGGAGATCGCCTACATAACATCCCTGGATAAGAAGAAACTTGAGTGAACTCTTCTGGCTTTCAAAGGCGGGTATGCACGAGCTCGCCCATCTCCATTTTGCTGATGCAGAGACGTCGTACGCCGATGCCAGGTATGTTCTGTTTGGCGTGCCGTACGACGGGACAACATCGTTTCGGCCCGGGGCGCGGTTTGGCCCCCGGGCGATCCGGGAGGCCTCGTTCAACTTTGAGTCGTACGATCCCTCGACCGGTCTCGACCTCTACGAGATCCCCTTCACCGATCTCGGCGATCTCGGGGTCCTGAAGGTTCCTGAGGATCTGGTCGGCCAGGTGGCGGATGTTACGGGCGAGATAGTCGGTGACGGGAAGGTGCCGGTGATGCTCGGTGGTGAGCACACCGCGACGATCGGCGCGGTCAGCGCCATGAAGCCTGACGTCTATGTCGTCTGTGACGCGCACCTGGACCTGCGGGACGAGCTCGATGGGACGCCCTACAGTCACGGGTGCGTCACGCGGCGTATCCTCGATCTTGGGGTGGATGATGTCGTCATCATCGGTGCCCGGAGTGGGGATCGCGAGCAGTTCGAGATTGCGGAGGAGAGGACGCGGCTCTATACCGCTGATGCGGTCCGTGAACGGGGAATCGGTGCTGTTCTCGCGGAGATCCTCAAAGAGATCAGGAGGCAGACGATCTACCTCTCGATCGATGCCGATGCGATCGACTGTTGCCTGACCCCGGGCCTCGGGACACCGGAGCCGTTTGGGCTCACCCCGCTCGATGTCAGGGAGGTTGTGCGGACTCTCGGCCCCCATGCAGCCGGGTTTGATTATATGGAGGTTGCGCCGTTTGATGCAGGTCAGACGGCGATGGTGGCGGCGCAGGTGGTGCGGGAGTTCATCGCGCGGCACCGGATCGCGGCGCGGTGAGCATCTTCGGGGATAGACCAGCGTTGAGGGTCGCACCCACAGTGCGCCTCACCCCAGCCCCGGGAGTGTGCCGGGCGCGAGGGCCACGATGGCGAGGATGATGAGGGGCTGGTGCAGGAGGTAGATGACGAGCGAGTGCCGGCCTAACATCGAGAATGGTCGGGCGTACGCAGGTTCTGCCGTCCGGATGGAAAACCCCCGTCGTCCGCCCGGATAGAAGAGGAATCCGCATGTCATCCCGATGAGGACGAGGCCGAACCAGGGGAGGAGTGGCACGTAGTCGAGGCTCGCAAAGGATTCGGGGTGAATCCCGAGCCAGAAGAGGGGCCATGGGCCAGGAACAGAGCCTGTGACGTATCCGGCGGCGATGAAGGCGGCGCCCAGGGCGAGGTTTGCCGCGCCGAACCGCATAAACAGGGGTGCCAGCAGGATCGAGATCCCAATGAAGTGCAGGATTCCAAAGACGATGCATACCGAAGGGATGAGGATCGCGGTGATGAGGGTGATGACGAGGCCAAAGGAGAGTACCGTAAGACCGCGCCTGATATGCTTGAATGCCAGGTCGCGTCCCGTGAGCCTCCGTGCAGCCCGGGTGTGGCTGATGGTGAAGGAGACTCCAACGATGAAGATGAAGATCGATGCGGTCAGGTAGGCAAGCATCCTCAGAAACCCGCCGTAGACGTTCAGCTGCAGGACCCCGAGGAAGTTGAGATCAAATGCGGAGTGAAAGATGATCATCGTCACGACGGCGATGCCCCGGGCGAGATCGATCTCCCAGTAGCGTTCCACAGGCACTCAAAAATCCCCCCAGAATCAAAAATCTTTCTACTCTCTCCCCGATGGGCCCACCGCAAGCTGCCCGTCCGCTTGTGCAGGGGAGCGTCCTGCATGAGACTCACCCCGGTGTCCGGAGAGAGATCAGATATACCCATCCAGATCCTACCATAGTACGATCCAGATGAGTAACCGGGACGAACATATCATAGAAGCCATCGGCAGGTGCCGGGTCGTGGTCAGGGATGGCCGGGTGGTCGATGTCGGGGAGCCCCTGATAGATGACTGTCCCCTGGCGAGGCGGTTTGCCTGCCCGGTCAGAGAGATGACGCCGGACGCGATACGCGAGAACATTGAGGGACGGATACGGACGTTTGGAATGTGCACACCGGAGCGGGAGGTCCTTGCCGGATCGGATTTCGTCATCTTCGGTGCATCCGAACTTCTGAGCGGCGCTATCAGGCAGGGGCTGCTCGACGCCGTTGTGATCGTCTCCGATGGGGCCGGGACGCTGGTCGCAGAAGATCCCGCCCTCATCCAGGGTATCGGCGGTCGGATGTCCGGACTTGTGAAGACAAGTCCCATACCCGAAGTTATCG
>JAAZOW010000156.1 GCA_012797575.1 Methanomicrobiales archaeon
CATTTAGCATTCCTTTGCTTGCCATGATCTCACCTTCAAAGGTATCTCTGATCAGTCTTGATCCTCTAGCTTTTGATGGCTCAGATCTTAAACTTTTGCATCGAGTAACAGGAGGATAACCGTTATTTATCCATTTGGTTCAAGCAATCTCCAGGCATCCATGATTCAGGGGCATATATCCGCTAAATTCGAGAACGGAGAGGAAAATCGGCACCATCGTCCTCATACCACGCCCGATCCATCGACGGCGGCATTACCATAACCTCACCCGATCCCGATGCAGGATCGCCATGGGCTCGATGGCGAGATATCCCCCCCTCCACCGTAGCGATAGCTGTCAGCGGTAAGATCCTCGGCCGGTTTTTGCCGAGATCGAGTACCAGCCATACGTTGGAGCGCCCCCCAATCGCTGGCCTCCTGGCCACCCTCTGGATCTCCCCAACCGGGCGACACGACCCGATCGGTCCCGATCCATCTACAGGAGGCTGATCGGCACATCCCCCGGGGGCAACTATATATGCGTTGAGGCAGGGTACGCCGGGGATGTCACCATCGGAGCGTGAGGGGTATGACGCGATGGGTATGCAGTGTCTGCGATTACGAGTATATCGAGGAGGCGGGAGACCCTGCCACCGGCATCCCGCCGGGAACGCTATTTGAAGATCTCCCCCCTGACTGGCGGTGTCCCGGTTGCGGTGTGGGAAAAGAGGCATTTGTACGGGTTGATGAAGAGGAGGTGAAGGATGAAGAAGACTACATCGGATAAACCGGCCACAACCGTGGCCGATGTGCTGGTCTCAGAACTAGAATCATGGGGGATCACCCTGTTCTTTGGTATCCCGGGCGCATCGTCGCTCCCGCTCGTGGACGCGGTCCGGAGAAATCAGAGCGCTCGGTACATCGTCGTTCGGCACGAAGAGACCGCGGCGATGGCGGCATCCGCCTATAACAAGTTCACGGGAAATATAGCGGTCTGCCTGACCATCGCCGGGCCGGGAGCGACGAATCTCGCCACCGGGTTATACGATGCAAAAGAAGACCGGGCGAGCGTGCTCTCACTCAACGGGCAGGTGAAGATGCAGTACGGCGGCCCCGGCGGCATCCAGGAGATCGACCAGGACGCATTCTTCCGGCCCATCGCCGTCTTCAACAACACCGTCGCCGATCCGGCGATGGCAGTCAGGCTCCTCACCCGTGCGTTACGCTACGCCATCGCCGGCCGTGGTGTCGCCCAGATATCGATTCCGAACGATATCCAGGGCTCACCCCTCGATCCGGAACACTGCGAGCGCGAGACCTGCATTCCGTCGATCAGCGTCGCACCGACCGATGAGTCTATCCGGGCAGCGGTGGAGGCGATCGATGGCGCCAAGCATCCGGTCATCCTTGCGGGGTTCGGGGCCCTGCATGCAGCCGACGCGGTCCTGGACCTCGCGACAAAACTTCAGGCGCCTATCGTCACAACCCTCCGTGGAAAGGGCATCCTCCCCGACGACAACGAGTGGATCGCCGGGGTTCACGGGGATCTCGGGACGCCCCACGCCCTGATGCTCGTCATGAAGTCGGATCTCCTGATCGCCTGCGGCGCAAGCTTCTCCGGCCATACCGGTATACCGCCAGGCAAGCAGGCCATCCATATCGACATCGACCCGCTCCAGCTCGGGAAGCACCCGCTCGCGGTAGGGATCTGGGCTGACTGCGCCATCGCCATCCCCAGGATCGTCGAGCAGGTCAGGCAGCGGGAGGATGAAGAGGGCAGACAGTGGCTTGCGGGCAAGAAGCAGGAATGGCACAACCGGCTCAACCAGGAGGCGGACCCGGAGGCGGTCCCGATCCGTCCGCCCTACATCATGAAGGTCCTCTCCGACCTCCTACCTGAGGATGCGATCATCTCCATCGATATCGGTGATAACCAGTGGTGGTTTGGACGGAACTTCCAGATGAAGCGGCAGAGATTCGCCATGTCGGGTTACCTGGCAGCGATGGGGTTCGGGCTCCCGGGGGCGATCGCGGCTAAACTAGCCTACCCAGAAAAGACCGTCGTCTGCATCACCGGCGATGGCGGATTCTCCATGGTCATGGCGGATTTCGTTACAACGATCAAATACAACCTTCCGATCATCGTGGTAGTCCTCAACAACCATGAGCTTGCCATGATCCGGCAGGAGCAGCGGGAGGAGCGCTACCCGCCTTACGGGATCGATCTCCTGAACCCCGACTTCGCAGCGTATGCTCGCGATGCAGGGGGCGCCGGGATCCGCGTGACCCGGCCGCAGGAGCTCGCCGAGGCGGTCGAAAAGGCACTCCAGATGAATACATCGGTCGTCATCGACATTGAGACCGATCCGAAACGGTTCGGGTGAGACATCCCCCCCGGGGGGGCGGGGGCAGTCGGGGCGATACCCGGGGAAAGGCCGTACCCGGGAAAACGAGCCCCTGCGCCGGCCCTTTCTTCAGGTTCTCCCATACACTGGACCGTGGGAGGTATACTCCTGTGGGGGAGGGGGCAAAAGCCCTCTCCCCTGTCTCTGCTTTCAATATGCCGGCATCCCCCACCCCTCCCCTGTCTCTCTGCTTTCAATATGCCCCCACCACAAACGCTAACGTAATCTCCAGGTCAGGAGCCGATTCTCATAGGGGCAGGAGAGCGTTTCTGCACAGACTGTACCGATCGATACATGAGCCTCCCCGATACCGATAGAAGTGTGCCGATCTCGCCCTACAGGGGCAGATCATCGATGGAATATGATCTCTGGAGACCAAAAAGAAGAGTAGAGTTGGTTTATTTCACGGTCTCCGCTGCCATTCGGACATCAGTTGCCTTGACCGTCTTTCGACCTGCATGCCCCGCTAGTTTGATCGCCTCTTTTGCGATCCTTGCCGCATATTGTTCCATCAACTTCGCAAGCTCTTCATTGGCGTCAGAACTTACCCGTTCCGCGCCAGATTTCTTTACGATTCTGCCAACAGGTGCCAGAGGTATATCAGTCACGATCTCATTTCCCCCTTTTCATTGAGCTCTGTGAAATGTAATCTCAAACAGAGTTCGTTTTACAGAAGCACCATGGGTATCCTGATATAAATACTTATCTGTCCCTGGAGGGGTTGAAGTGAGAAATTCAGAACGGGAAGGGTATTAAAGTGAGGGAAAGACACGGATTATATCGGTCTGTGTGACGATCCCGATCGGCTTCCCGTCCTCGACAACAACGAGTCTCCCGATCTCCCGCTCCTTGAACCGCCCCACAAGCTCGTAGAGGCGGATCGACGGTGGCGCCTCCACCACATCGGTGGTCATGACACGCGACACTGAATCATCAAGCGTAAGCCCCTCATCCAGGCCTCTGGCGACATCGCTCAACGTCACGATGCCCAGGAGGCGGTTATCCTGCACAACCGGCGCCCCGTGAATGTGGTGCGTGTTGAAGAGGTGGACCGCATCGCGGAAGGTGGCGTCTGGTGTCAGCGTCAGGAGAGGAGCGCTCATATAATGCCTGATAGTCTGTTTTGGCAGGGATATCATCTCGGATACGCTGATCAAGAGCGCCTGCTGGCTCTCATCCATCCCGAAGACTTCACCGCGGACGAGGAGCTTATTCACAGG
>JAAZOW010000230.1 GCA_012797575.1 Methanomicrobiales archaeon
CATTGTGCAGCCTTAGCGGCGCCATATGAGGGTGAAGAGAGTATTTGCCCGGTAAAATCATACGGTACCTTCCTCCTGCTCACGGATATCGCCGCAACTTGACTGCTCTCCAGCAATCGCTCCCCCCCCATCCGGACCAGTGCATCGCGAAGGTTGCTGTTCCATCTCATACCGCCGATCGCTGCGACCGGGACCATGCAGTCATTCTTTTGCTCCAGGCGGCACCGCCGTAGGCCCAGACCTTTAGCCCATAATTCCCCTAGAATGAACCGGGTCATCATATCGTGCAGTGGGGGTAATCACCCTCATTCCTCGCTGTTTTTCATATCTGGCGCCACCGGCTGCCGATCACATCCAACCACGGGCCGGACGGTCTCTCCTCGCTCTGGATCCGCAATGCATATATGTGATACTACATGTCAGGCCCTCGGCTTTGAGGTGGCTCTGCAAGATATCAGAAATTGCCTGGGTACCTGAGTTAGCCCAGATTACAGACAGGAAATCCGGTACGCGCCTCTCTCAAGGCTGGAGGATAGTGATATGAGACCAACCTTCCGGCAGATGTCGATCATCTGCATGGTGGTCGTGTTCCTCCTGCCGTTCGCGGCAGGCGCTCAGGAGAACTCTTCACAACCGGCCGAAGATGACTGGCCGATGGTGAACTACGATATGGTCATGAGCCGGAACAGTCCGCAGACCACCATCACCAAGGATAACGTCGATCAGCTGCAGATGAAATGGATCTTCAACTCGATGTTCATCATCGAGAACCCGCCGTTGATCGTGAACGATACTGCATATATCGAGAACAACGCGATGCAGGTATTCGCGCTCGATATGGAGACGGGCCTTCCCCGGTGGCAGTATGACATGAATGTGACCCGGATAGATGCGGCGCTTCCGCGAGCTTCGGGATCGCACGGCATGACCTACGAGGATGGTGTGCTCTACGCTCCAAGCGGCCCAAATGGGACAGTCGTCGCGCTCAATGCCAAGACCGGCGACCGCATCTGGGAATCTCCGGTCCTCATGAATGGAACCGCCTGGAGGCTTTCAGCACCCCCAGTCATCTGGAAAGATTATGTTATAGCGGGATCCGCGCTCGGAGATGACCCCCCCTTTGGGTTCCCCGCAAAAGGGTCAGTCACTGCCCTGAACAAATCGGATGGCTCCATCATCTGGCAGACGTCGACCGTGGTAGGTCCCTGGGCTGAGGGCGAGAACGAAACCTCAGAGAACGGCGGCGCGACCACCTGGTCCGGCGGTGCTGTCGATGTGGAGAAGGGAATCATCTATCTGCCCTGTGGCAACCCGGCACCGGACTTCATCGCAACATCCCGACCTGAACCGACCAAGTATGCAAACTCCCTGATCGCGATGGATATAGCCACTGGCAAGATCCTCTGGGATACGCCGTTTGTGGCGGAAGGGACCGTGCTCCCGAACGCCACGATCCCGGATACTCATGACTGGGATACTGCCTGGGGCAGCCATCTCGTCACGGTGGATACTCCGAACGGAACGGAGAAGCTCGTGATCGGGCATAACAAACGTGGCGACCTGATGGCCATGAATGCCTCGACCGGTGAGCCATTCTGGTGGACCAATCTTGCCGTGACCTACAACGTCGATAAGCCGGCAACTCCGGACGGCAAGTATGTGACCTGGCCCGGTCCCGGTCATGGTCTTGAGGCCTACTCTGCAGTGGACAACGATACGCTCTATGCTGATGTCAGCAACATGGGGATGCGCTACTTCTCCACCGACGATGACGTTGCACCGGACTTCGATGCCATCGCAAACGGTATCGGCAACGGCTCGATAAACGCTGTCGACCTTGCTACAGGAAAGATCAAGTGGAAGCGTGAGACGCCATTCCCGACCTGGACCTCACCGCTCGTCACAAACGACCTGCTCTTTGCCGGGCATATCACAGCAACCGGCAAGCCGTACACCTACAACGCGTTTGGCGGTCCCACGTGGTCCCCGGTGATGCCATCCGGCATCCTCCTCGCGCTCGACAAGAACACCGGTGATATACTCTGGCAGGCCAACGTCGGTGCACAGGTTGGTATCGGTGGGCCATCTATCGGACGCGGCATGCTGCTTGTGCCGACCGGTGGTATCCAGACACCGAACACCGGCGGATACGTCATCGCATTCGGGCTCCCTGAAAATGTTACGACTGACTTCTCAGGGCGAGCAGAGGAGGCTGCTGCCCAGATGACCCCGGTCCCGGGACGGCCCTTGCCGCCTCCAGCAACCCTGGCCACACCACCGCCCGCGACTCCGGCTTCGGCCACCAACCAGACTGCGGCCACCAACCAGACTGCGGCCACCAACCAGACTGCTACCGTTGATCTCGCCGCTCAGAACATCAAGTTCGATAAGAGCACGATAACGGTGCCCGCGGGGGCGAACGTTACAGTGAATTTCAACAACATGGACTCAGGGATTCCGCACAACTTCGCGGTCTACACCAACTCTTCCGCGACTGAGAAGATCTTCGTAGGCGAGATCATCACTGGTCCGGTAACGACCACCTACAACTTCACCGCGCCTGAAAAGCCCGGTACCTACTTCTTCCGCTGCGACGTCCACCCTGAGCAGATGCGCGGGGATTTCGTCGTGCAGTGATGCACGCACCGGCGGGAGATCTCCGGATCTCCCCCTTCTTTGTTCCCGGTACCGCCCTGCATAACATTTATGTAAGGTTAGCCCTATGCCGGGGCACTGGGGAAGATGACCACGCAGACTGGGAAAACACCGCCAGCACCCGGCGAGTATGATCCGCACGGTGACATCAAGAAGATTGTCGGGATCCTGGCCGCACTTGCGATCTTCATCATCATCCTCTACGCCTACATCATACCCTTGCAAGGGGGATTCGTATCCTCAACGTCGATACGGTCTGAAGACCTTCTGGGGGCGGATCCTCGATTTGAGGAGCAACTACCGATCCAGGAGGTCGACCTCGGGGCCTCCGGGCGGTCAATCTTTATCGCATTTGTGATGCTCACCCACATCCTCTTCGCAAACCTGCACCTTGGGGGTGCCTGGATCCTCCTCTCGCTCATCATCCTCTATTTCATATCCAGTAAGGAGCGATATGGCCATCTCGGGAGATCGATGGCGCTCTTTAATGTCATACTCTTCTCGGCCGGGGCGACCTTTGCAGCGGCAGGGGTGCTCTTCTTCATATCGCTCTATCCGACATTCGCCACGCAAGGGTTTCATATATACTGGTGGCCGCTCCTCGTTGAGGCGATCCTCTTCGGTATTGAGATCCTCTTCGTCTACGCCCTCTGGTTCGCCTGGGGGAAGGTCTCGGCAGCCTGGCACATCTTCCTTGGCATCGGCTATGCGCTCTCGATCTACTTCCAGACCTTCGCAATCGACACCTTCGTCTCGGGGATGCTGACGCCGGGCGCAGCGACCATCACCTGGGGTGAACCCGGTCTCCTCGGCATGCCATGGGCCGATTACCTGCAATGGTGGTTCAATCCTACCCTCTGGCCGCTCCAGTTCCATCGGGTCGCCGCCGCAATCTCCTTCTTCGGATTTCTGATCGCTTTTCTCGCGATGCTACACTTCCGTGATCGGACCGATCCCCCGTCCAAAAAATACTGGGACTGGGCAGGATCGTTTGG
>JAAZOW010000106.1 GCA_012797575.1 Methanomicrobiales archaeon
ATCCTTCTTTGAGGATTTCTTACTCATATAATTGGTGTTTATTCAATATAGTACTTTTGGAGAGTTATGTCCCAGCCTGAAGGTTGGTATTTTACTTTTCGGCGCCCTGGATGGTCGTAAATACCTCTGCCCAAAGTGCTTCGATCTTTCTACCGTATCCAGAGAGAAAAAATCATACCGGTATGACCTGCGGTGCCGCCGTATCGGGGAGGGTGTGCGGGAAATCTGCGGTCGACACCCGGATCTTTGTCGTGAGCGCCGATCAGGATGGTATCGGCTATGACGAGGTCAGGGGGATCTATTCGTCCATTCGCGCTAGACCGGGTGGGAATGTCCGGCGGCACTCTTCCACCACGACCCTTTTTTACACAGGAATGCTAATGGATATTCCATTATGGCAATTCATCCCATCGATTACCGCTACGGCACTCCAGAGATGCGTGCCGTCTGGAGTGAGGAAAACCGGTTCCGGGCGATCGTCATGGCCGAAGTGGCGCTGGCGCGGGCCGAAGCGGTGCACGGGATCATCCCCCGTGAGGATGCGGAGACGATCGCGACCAGTGCACCGGAGACCCGCCTCGAGCGGGTGAAGGAGATCGAGGCCGAGATCGATCATGATATGATGGCAATCGTCAAAGCCATCTCCGAGATCTGCGGCACCGCCGGCCGGTGGGTCCACTACGGGGCGACTTCAAACGATATTCTGGATACGGCGACGGCCCTGCAGGTCCGTGACAGCCTCGCGCTCATCGATGAGAAGCTGGGAACTCTTCTCAGTGTCCTCCTCTTCCGGAGCGCCGAGACCCGGACCCTCATCTGTGCCGGCCGCACCCACGGGCAGATCGGCGTCCCCACGACCTACGGCCTCCGGTTCGCCATCTGGGCAAGTGAGGTCTCCCGCCACATCGAGCGGCTCCGTCAGATGCGCCCGAGGGTGGTTGTCGGGCAGCTCACCGGGGCGGTGGGGACCCAGGCGGCGCTCGGTGATGCAGGTATTGCAGTCCAGGAGACGATGATGGAGTTCCTCGGGATTCGTCCGGTCGATGTCTCGAACCAGCTCATCTCCCGGGACCGCTACGCGGAGTACTTTATGCTGCTTGCAAACATCGCGACGACGCTTGATAAGATCGGGCTTGAGATCAGGCTGATGCAGCGCTCCGAGATCGGGGAACTTGCGGAGCCTTTTGGGAGGAGGCAGGTGGGTTCAAGTACCATGCCGCATAAGCGAAATCCCATCAAGAGCGAGCAGATCTGTGGGCTTGCCCGGGTTGTGCGATCCGCGATCGGCCCCGCCCTGCAGAATAACGTCCTCTGGGATGAGCGCGACCTGACGAACTCCTCGGTTGAGCGGGTGATCTTCCCGGAGGCCTCGGTGCTCGCCGACCATATCCTTAACGTGATGATCGACGTGATGGAGGGGCTTGAGCTGAACAAGGCAAACATCAGGAAGAATCTGATGATGCTCCGGGGCGTGAATCTGGCGGAATCGGTGATGATCGAGCTGACGAAGCAGGGCATGAGCCGGCAGGATGCGCACGAGGTGATGCGGGCGGCAAGCATGCAGGCCATCGCCGAGGACCGGGACCTTGCCCAGGTGCTCGCAGAACGGCCGGAGGTCACGAAGTTCGTCACCCGCGAAGATCTTGACCGGCTCCTTGACCCGGATGCGTATATCGGGACTGCGGTCAGGCAGGTGGACCGCCTGATCGAGAAGCTCCAGCCGCTCTGCCCGTGAGCAGAGCCCCCGGGGGTTTTTCAGTAGCCGAGCCCGATGAACGGGTGGCCGGATCTCCGCCGGACACTCAGGGATTCGGCAGTACAAGGTGGCTTGGCCATGCGTATCCGAGATAGGCTCTCTCTTCCACTTTTTCCCGGGATATCGCCCCGGCATCGGGCGGACTGAATGGATAGGGTTATGGTAGCCGAATGGCAATACAAAAACGTTAGGCAACCGTTCTGCCGGTTCCCCGGCGAGGCTCCGGGCGGTCTGGCTGGCATACGTCGTAGCGGTGCTGTAGAAAGGAGATGAATCTATGCTGCGAAAACTCATGCCGTGGAGAGATGCTGTAGATTGGTACAATGCCGGCGTTGGTCATCAGAATTCAGGAGGCTATAAGGAAGCGATCCGGTGCTATGACCGCGCACTGGAGCTTGACCCCGAATATGCCAGTGCGTGGTACAATAAAGGCACTGCACTCGCCAACCTTGGCCGCTACGATGAGGCGATCCAATGTTATGACCACACGCTGGAGATAGGCCCCGAATATGCCATTGCGTGGAACAATAAAGGCATTGCACTCAAGGGCCTTGGCCGCTACGATGAGGTGATCCGGTGTTATGATCGCGCACTGGAGATAGACCCGGAAGATGCCAGTGCGTGGAACAATAAAGGCAATTCGCTCGCCACCCTTGGCCGCTACGACGAGGCGATCCGGTGCTGTGACCGTGCACTGGAGATAGACCCGGAATATGCCGATGCGTGGAACAATAAAGGCATTGCACTCAAGGGCCTCGACCGCTACGACGAGGCGATCCGGTGTTATGACCGCGCACTGGAGATAGACCCAGAGTATGCCGGTGCGTGGAACAATAAAGGCAATTTGCTCAACAACCTCGACCGCTACGACGAGGCGATCCGGTGCTACGATCGCGCACTGGAGATAGACCCAGAATATGTTATGCCGTGGTACAATAAAGGCAATTCGCTCGCCAAACTTGGCCGCTACGATGAGGCGATCCGGTGTTATGACCGCGCACTGGAGATAGACCCGGAAGATGCCATTGCGTGGAACAATAAAGGCATTGTACTCAACAAACTTGGCCGCTACGATGAGGCGATCCGGTGCTACGATCGCGCACTGGAGATAGACCCAGAATATACCGGTGCGTGGAACAATAAAGGTAATTCGCTCGACGACCTTGGCCGCTACGACGAGGCGATCCGGTGTTATGACCGCGCACTGGAGATAGACCCAGAACACACTCTCGCAAAGGACAACAGAGAGAAAGCATTGAGAGAGGGGGGTGCATCTGCAAAAGATGCCAGCAAAGAGACATTGGAAACGACTGCAGATACCC
>JAAZOW010000037.1 GCA_012797575.1 Methanomicrobiales archaeon
CGGTGCAAAAAATTCTATTTTTCGGTTATCTCAAAGTATAGGAAAAATACGTAAGCATATATAATAATAAATACGGACTGTATACTACCAAAGATAAGGTGATAGTCTTCATGGAAGACACTATATATGATCAATTTACCCACGTTCCGGAGCGGATCTCCGGTCTCGTGGATCTCGCGTACAACCTCTGGTGGAGCTGGAACCCGGAGGCCCGCGATCTCTTCAAACAGGTGAATCGGGAGGCATGGAAGGAGTATATCCATAATCCGGTCCGGATGCTCCGCGAAACCCCTGTTGGATTCCTGAAGCGGGCGTCGGAAAATCCCGCCTACCTCCGCCGTTACGACGTTGTCATGCGCCGCCTCAGGAAGTACATGAGCGCTACCGGGACCTGGTTCTCTTCAAAGTACCCGGGCAACGGCTCACTCACGATCGCTTACTTCTCAGCCGAGTACGGGCTTCACCACTCACTTCCCATCTATGCGGGTGGGCTCGGGTTCCTCGCTGGTGACCACCTCAAAGAGGCAAGCGATCTCGGTCTTCCGATGGTTGCCGTCGGGTTCATGTACTCACAGGGCTACCTGCACCAGAAGATCAATCCCGAGGGATGGCAGCTGGACATCAACGAACCGCTCGATCCCGAGGCGGCCCCCATCACTCGAGTGCTCGATCCAGAGGGCGAGCATCTGGTGATCCGGGTTCCACACATCGACCCCCCTATCTATGTCGCAGTCTGGAAGGTCCAGGTGGGGAGGATACCGCTTTACCTCCTGGATACGGATATCGATTGCAACGACCCCCACAGCCGGGGAATATCCTCCCGGCTCTACACGGGAGATCTGGAGCAGCGCCTCCGGCAGGAGATCGTGCTCGGTATCGGCGGCAGGAAGGTGCTCCATGCCCTTGGTGCTGATTATTCGGTGGTGCACCTCAACGAAGGCCATCCGGCGTTTGCACTGCTTGAGCGGATCCGTGAGCGGGTCGACCGAGGTATGGGGTTTGACGAGGCACTGGAGCAGGTGCGTGCGACCTCTGTCTTTACCTCGCATACGCCCGTCCCCGCAGGGCATGATATCTTCCCGGATGACCTCATCGACCACTACTTCAAGTCATACTATCCGGCGCTCGGCATCGACCGGGAGGAATTCCTGCAGCTCGGTGTCCACCCACAGAATCCCGATGCCGGTTTCAACATGACTGCGTTCGCTCTGCGTGCATCGGAGCACCATAACGCCGTCTCGCGTTCACACGGGACCGTCACCAGGCAGATGTGGAGATGTCTGTGGCCCCGGACGCCCGAGGTGACGGTACCCATCGACCATATCACAAACGGTGTCCATGTGCCGACCTGGCTCAACCATCGCATGCGAGACCTCTATGACCGACACATCGGGCCGACCTGCCCGAACTGGCTCACTGAGCATGATGACCCGGTGGTATGGGAGCTCATCGACGAGATCCCGGATGATGAACTCTGGTTCCTCCACATCTGGCTCAAAGCAAAACTCTTCAACCGGATCAGGGAGCAGGAGCGGGTCAAGTGGGAAACACGTCAGCCTGGTGGGGTGTTGGATCCGGCGACCGGTAGCGCGTATCTCAATCCGGATGTGCTCACGATCGGGTTTGCCCGGCGGTTCTCGACCTACAAGCGTGCGCACCTCATCTTTGAGGATCCAGAGAGGCTGAAACGCATCTTAAACAACCGGTGGCAGCCTGTTCAGATAATATTCGCCGGCAAGGCTCACCCGGCAGACAATGAGGGGAAGCGACTGCTCCAGAGGATCTACCGCTACACGCAGCAACCCGAGTTTGGGGGACGGGTTGCGTTTGTTGAGGATTACAGCGAGAAGGTGGCCCGGTACCTGGTGCACGGTGTTGATGTCTGGTTGAACAACCCGCTACCCCCGATGGAGGCGAGCGGCACGAGCGGTATGAAGGCGTCGCTGAATGGGGTGTTGAATCTCTCCATCCTTGACGGCTGGTGGGTCGAGGGTTACAATGGCAAGAATGGCTGGGCGTTCGGGAGCGAGACTGCGGCATGCGATGGAAGGGATCCCATCGATGCTACAGCGATCTACAACCTGCTTGAGAGGGAGATCATCCCGCTCTACTACGACCGCTCTGTCAACAACGTCCCCCACGGCTGGGTGAAGATGATGAAGGAGTCGATCAAGAGCAACGGTCCCCGGTTCTCGGCCCGCAGGATGGTGAAAGAGTATGTGGCCAGATATTACCCGCCACTTCTGGAGGCTGCCGATACTGAGTATGCCCGGACTGTGATCGCGACAAAATCCCAGGCAGCAGAGTGGGTGCCGCGGGGGCACAGAAAGGCAGAGGGCGGGCTCGAGTAAGATCCTTCTTACACGGGAGGGAGGCGGGGAGGCGCCCCTTAGAATTGCTATACCCTCTCTCATCCATTCATATCGAGGGGAAGGGAGCGGATCCTACCGCCCACAACCCCGTGTTCACACAAGAGACATGGATCCCGGCCGGACTGCATCTCACCAATCGCCCCGGGCTTGACCCGATGCCACTCACATAACCTCGCCGAGGGCCCTGCTCAGGTCTGCGGCGGAGTGAAACTCCTGATCCCTGATCTTCCTCAGAATATCGAGTACCTCATTGGGTGCGTTGTTCGTCTGCGCCTGACTGATAACTCCCTCTTTGCCGGCGGGATAGTCTATGCCCCGGAGATACCTCTGCACATCGGCAGCGCTGATCGCCATTCCTGCCCCTGCAGCGTGCGTACCCAGGCTGACTTCCTCTCCGGCCATCGCCTTGCTGATATCTATCGGTGAGTGGTAGGTCTGATCAGGCAGGTTTGCGATGGTATCCATGACGTCTTTATCCGCCTCGTTCTTCTTTGCCTGATCGATCAGATTCTGCCTGCTCGCCGGATAGTTCACGCCAGCAAGGTATCTCTCAACCACTATCGGGCTCACCTTAAACTTCGCTTCTACCATTCATACCACATCCTGTGACGGCGGATGGGTGGAGCAGATGGTATAAAAATGTTGCTGCAGGCCTCCGCCATATCTGGTGCTCCAGATCGAACCCCCTGCCCTGCGCATGAATCCAGGAGAACGGTGTTCCCACCTTCCCGGAAAAAAATGTCACGGTGGCCAGCGTACCGCTTCTGGGAGGGGTGATCACAGGGCCGCCGGGACCCCACTCTGAGCCGGGTGAACCGGGTCCTGGTTCCACCGTCCCCTATCTGCAGGTAGCCAATACATTGATACAGAGTGTGCGATAGTGATTAATCATGGACAACTTCGCCGGCA
>JAAZOW010000015.1 GCA_012797575.1 Methanomicrobiales archaeon
CTTTGTGGTCGATGCCAGCGGCTCGATGGGGGCCTCGATGCGGATGGAATCGGCCAAAGGCGCGATCTTCTCGATGTTGTTGGATTCTTACCGTCACCGCGATCGCGTCGGCCTCGTGGCGTTCCGGGGGGACGGTGCGGCGGTCCTCCTCCCGCTCTGCTCGAGTATCGATCTCGCAGAGAAGCAGTTGAAGGAACTCCCCACCGGGGGGAAGACGCCGCTTGCTGCCGGCCTCGTGCAGGGCATGGAGATCCTCCTGCAGGAGCGACGGAAGAACGGCGAGGTGATCCCGATGATGGTCGTCGTCTCCGACGGCAGGGCGAACGTATCTCTCTCGGGCGATGTGCGCCGGGAAGTCCTCGATATTGCCGAGGAGATCCGATCACAGGGCATCCGTATGGTGGTCATCGATACCGAGGAGACCGGGAACTCATTTGTGCAGTTCCAGCTCGGCTACTGCCGGCCCCTCGCGGAGCACGCCGGTGGCGGTTACTACCCGATCGCCGACCTCTCCGCCGGGGTTCTGCATGATGTTGCGGCGGCCGAACGGGACGCAATGGTGCATCCTGCTTGAGAGCCTTTCGCCCGCACCCTCATACGAAACCACGAGGATCCCTTGGGCCTCTATCGAGAGGAATTGGGGCACGCGCTGGTGGGGTGTATTTGTGTGGACGGATGCGAAGGTTGAGGTGACCTCGATCTCCAGGCGAAAGGGCTTTTAGAATACACCCTCACCATCAAGGCCCATGCCGAGACCTCCGGCATTCTTCAGATACGTTGGCAAGAAGTGCAATCTCCAGAACCCGACCAAAAAACAACATGGACCGAGCGGGATTTGAACCCGCGGCCTCTTCCATGCCAAGGAAGCAATCTCCCCCTGATCTATCGGCCCCTGTTACCCTATACCATTGATCGCGATCGCATAAAAAGGATTGCTGCCGATCGGCGCCCATCCCCGCAAGCGGGGCGCAGAGGCCTGGAGCGGATCTGTTCTCGCGCACCATCGAGTGCGGTCTCCACGTGCAGATATGTACCCGGTATCCGAGGCCGGGCTAACAGATGGGATTTTCTGGACGGACATCCATCATATGTAATAGAATGCCACATAGACGAGCATATGCCTCCGTATTGAGCGCTCTGCACCGCCGGGCGGGGTGCTGCTAGTGCTCGGGATCATCGGAGGCACAAGCCTCCTCTTCGCCGACCTGCCGCCGCTCGAGAGGATGACCGTTGCAACGCCATTTGGGAGAGCTGAGGTTTGTACAGGAGCTTTTACGCTCCTCATGCGCCATCAGTATAACCTCCCCCCGCACCGCATCAACTACCGGGCATGCCTCGCCGCGCTCGCCATCCTCGGTGTGGAGAGGATCGTAGCGTTCGGTTCAGCAGGATCCCTGAAGCCCGAGATCCTGCCGGGCTCGATCGCCATTCCTGTCGACTACCTCAGCGTCACCGATATCCCATCCATCCACGAGTGCACCATCGACCACATCAGGCCCGAGCTGGATGCAGACCTGATCCGCACCCTCGGTGAGCTGGTCCCTGAGGCCCGGGTGGGCGGGGTCTATGCCCAGACCCGGGGGCCCCGGATCGAGACGGTCGCTGAGGTCAGGGCGCTTGCGCGGGACGCCGATATCGTCGGGATGACGGTCGCAAGTGAGGCGACGCTCGCCCTGGAGCTTGGGATGCGGTTTGCCGCCATCTGCACCGTGGACAACTACGCAAACGGTCTCGGGGAGGAGACCCTGTCCTACGAGCATATCCTTGAGACCTCCCGGGCGAACCGCCTGAGGACCGAAGAGATACTCACCAGAATTGTGGAGCAACTTGCATGAACGATGTATTTACCGCACGGGGATCGGTGTTGATCGCAGGCGTCACCGTCGGGGGGTCGACTGTGGATATCGCTATTGACGAGGCAGGAGTGATCGCGAAGGTCGGAAGGGATGCCCGAGAGGCCATCGATGCCGATATCATCATCGATGGCTCTGACCGGATCGC
>JAAZOW010000238.1 GCA_012797575.1 Methanomicrobiales archaeon
GAACGTATCGACTTCTCCCGAGCGGCCCTGGTCGAGAAGGCGCTCCAGCCAGATATTCGTATCCAGCAGATACATTTTCACTCGGTGCGCCACGACAGCGACTCTTTCTGCAGATCGAGAGCGGTATAAGTATCCCGGTACCGGCGGATCGCCCCAGCCCAGGTCTGTCGGAGCGGTTTAGCCCGCTTACGCTTCTGTTTCTGGAGCAGATAGGCGACAAAGTCCAATGCCTCTCTCCGGTGTTCGGGGGAGAGTTCCCTCACGAGTTCTTCGATACCTGTCATGGCACCCATCTCCACAAGGATCTACGGATCTGTTGTGCTTTTCCCACCCGGAAGCGTTCTGATCCCCGATCTCACTCACGCACGAAAACTTTCAGGATGGTCTCCGCCTCCTGCTTCGCCATCGCATCAACGATCCTGAGGACGACACCCTCCCCCGGCTGGCCATAGAGGACCGCAGCCCCCGCCGGAGCGGCAAGGACGAGCGGTATGACAGCGAGATCCTCCTCACCGTCGACAAAGATCACGCCCGGCGGGTCCCGGACCACATCGCCGATCACATCCACAAGCTCATCGGTGATCGTGCCCGGAGGGTTCCTCGCCGTCACCCTTCTCGCCCGGAGGAGAGGTGAGCGATTGCAGGGCACGCGCATCGTGTAGCCGTCGATGATGGCGATATCGGGGACGATACCCGCGTCAAGGAGGCTATGGGTCACCACATCGCCGACGGCGTAGATCGCCCGCCCCTCGAGGCGGGGGAGGAGCTCGCCGATATCGCGGTAGAGGGTACCGAACGGTAGCTTCAAGAGATCCCGGTGTGCCTCAGGAAGTCGGAGCATCAACGGACCTTCAGAGCGTACCGTCCAGGCATGGTGATATTCATCTTCTTGGCGATATCCGAGTGTTCGGGATCGATGATCACCACATACCCTGCCCAGTCTTCACTCAGGTTAGCCGTGCCGCAGATCACGCAGGCCCCCCCTTCGACGACACGATGGCACTCGCGGCAGACCCGGACAACCCTCTTGCGCACGACCATTACGCCGCTCCCCTCTCCTCTTCGAACTCTTCCTCCAGCCAGACCATGGTCCCGAGCCCCGACTGCCTCATGGTAAGGCCGATCTTGCTCTCCCGGGGCTCGCGCTCGTTGAGCGAGAGCGCAACGACCCGGGCCCTGATACCATCACCCACGGCGATGTACCGCTTTGAGTCCTGACAGATCAGTCTGCCGTTCTTCTCATCGTAGTTGATATATTCATCTGATATCTGGCTCACATGGAGCATGGCATCGATCGGGCCGAGGCTGACGAACGCGCCGAAACTCGTCGTCTCCACCACCTCACCCTCGATCACCTCCTGGAGCGCCAGGCGGAGCACAACCGCCTCGAACCTGACATCGTAGTAGACAGCACCATCGCCCGGGATCAGCTCCCCCTCCCCGATGTTGAGAATCTTCGTGACCGCGATGAAGATACCGATCTCCTTGGCTATGCTCCCCTCCAGCTGCTCCTGCAGTACACTGAGGATGACCGCATCAAGAGCCTCTCCGAGGCGGTGGGGTGGAACCCGCACCTTGTCCTCCAGTGTCATCGTATAGTACATTTGTTTCCCTACCCCCTCACCAGATCCAGTGTCTTTCGTCTCCGCATTGAAACGACATCAACTCCCTCCCGGAGGAGGGCTTTCCGGAGTTCCCGGTCATTTGTCACCACAACACATCCTTCCTGCCGGGCGTACTCGAGTATCCTTTCGTCCACACTCTCCGCACTGCTCCCGCTCGGCACAATCGTCGATCGTCGGGCCAGCGCCAGGCCCACACGGGCGGCGGCAGCATCCCGGCCACGGCCCCGGGCGAGTCCGGTGAGCTCGTCGACCACCTCCTCAAGGGTGATCGGTTCAAAGTCTCCGAAGATGCCCAGGAGTTCGGTATACAGGTCAATACCGAACTGGGCTGGTATGAGGAGAGCGTTGGTATCAAGAAGAACCCTCACTCGACCAGAACGCCCATACCGATCAGCCGCCATCTCCCGCCGACCTGTCTGCTGATGGCAATCCGGGCGCCTGTCTCCGCACAGACCGCTCGTTTCAGCTGAACCTCCACCTGGTTCTTCCTCGCGTTTGTGACCACGCCGACGGTGACGGCGGTGCCGACCGAGAGCATCAACGGCTCCTTATGCTTGAGCGGCTCGATGGCCTGTTCGCTGTCCGCGCCGACCACCCGGTCCATGAGCGTGACATCGAACTTCATCCGATCCCAGACCGGCGGCAATTTCCCGACACGCCCGACCACCTGGCCGGCGAGGGCATCGCTCTTCGTCAATGCCGGATCGAGCTTCGTCGCGATGCCGAGAAGGCCGCCGGGTGCCGCCTCGGTCACCTTGATCTTGCCGGCGTTGATCGAGGTTATCTTCGTCTCGATCGGCTCCCACTTCACCCGGTTCTCTATCTGGACCTGTCGGCCGGGCCGGATCTCGATCTCATCCCCCTCCCGGAGGACGCCACGGATGAGCGACCCCCCGATGACGCCCCCTTTCACCTCCCGCCAGCTGCAGCCGGGCCTGTTGATATCAAATGAACGCGCGACGAGCAGCATCGGATCGATATCCGGGTCGCGGGCAGGCTCAGGGATGACCGCATCAAGGGTCTGGATCAGGGCACCGATGTTGACACCCCTCTGTGCCGATACAGGGATGATAGGCGCCTCCTCGGCTATAGTGCCCTTGATGAATTTCTTTATCTGTTTATAGTGTTCCAACGCCTCCGCCTGGGTGACCACATCGATCTTGTTCTGGGCGATGACGATCCGCTTGATGCCGATCAGCTCAAGCGCCATCAGGTGTTCCTTGGTCTGAGGCTGAGGACAGGTCTCGTTTGCCGCGATGACGAGCATCGCGCCATCCATCAGCGCTGAGCCGGAGAGCATCGTCGCCATCAGCGTCTCGTGGCCCGGGGCATCGACGAATGAGACTGTCCGGAACGGGACCGCGCGGCCCCCGCAGGCCGGACATTCATCCCGGGAAGTGTATGCCTCAGCCCCCTCACACTTCTCGCACTTATAAAAGGTCGTATCCGCGTAGCCGAGCCTGATGGAGATGCCGCGCTTGATCTCCTCGCTGTGCCTGTCCGTCCAGGTCCCTGTCAGCGCGTTGACCAGGGTGGTCTTGCCGTGATCGACATGACCCACGAGCCCAATATTGACGCCGGGAATGAGTGCATCTCGCAAAAGTTTTCAAACCTCCTTATCCAATATATAGTGACACTACTTATACGTGATCAGTAGGGATTAGTTTTCCGTTCTCTACCGATGTCCTGTGGTATCCATACACGACTCACCGGGGCATGGATCGTTATTAAGCCGTATGCTCAAGCGTGAGCGAGTGCTGAGCCGGTTTCACACGATAGGGGCACCTGAAAGACCCCTGGGCCACGCATCCCATCCGGTGCGAACGGCTTGGATGAACGTCACTTCTCCAACCCCGAACAGGAAAGCAGTCGCGACAGCCGCCTGGAAGCGACGCTGGGCCTGAAGCAGAGGCTTGAATGGGGCTTCGATATCCTGGAATCGGTATACCCATCTGGCATGCCCCGTGCGACATACGGAGTGTGAAGCATGCTCCCGGGTATGAGCGAAAACTTATACCTTATCAGCACAAACATAACTGATCAAGTATGTCAGGCGATACCGAACTTTCACGTATCGGGATCTCTCTACCCAAAAACCTTCTCGACAAGTTCGATGAGATCCTGAAACTCCGGGGATATTCCTCCCGCTCTGAGGGAATACGGGATTCGATACGGAGCTACTTCACGTACTACCAGTGGATATCAGACGTCAAAGGGGAGCGGCAGGGAGTCATCACCATGGTCTATGAGCACAACCAACGTGGTCTGCTCGAGACCCTCACCGAGATCCAGCACGCGTATGCCCATATCATCCAGGCATCCCTTCACTCACACATCACCCACGATAGATGCCTTGAGGTGATCCTGCTCCGTGGGGACGGGTCGGTGCTGAAGGATATTACGGAGCGACTGATGTCGCAAAAAGGCGTCGAGGCGGTGAAGCTCACCACCATACCGATAGAGGTCTAACCGCCGCCTTCGCAGGTCTGGTCGAGATCTTTTTCCCACACATCTTCCAGCTGCCGCTGGAACTCCATCGTCTCCTCGAGGTACTCCTCGATGCTACGCTCCCTTTTCTCTTCTTTTTCGGTGGTCACGTGGTCGACGGTGACGAGTTCGTCCACCCGGTAGTACAGGCCGGTGCTGTCGAGCTCGGCATACTGTCGACCATCGATCTCCTCGACCCGAAGGATCTTTCCGGTCGTGCCGGTGCGGGGGTACCGGGCAATTGCGCCCACCGCTACGTCATCCGTGATCATACAGCTGATAGATGCACCTGTTATACTATTAAGGTATCACCTCCAAGGGATACTGGATGGCAATCACGATTCGTCCGGTGAAGAAACAGTACTTTGACGGGACGCACCGCTATCGATCTCCCGGGGAGACCCATGCCGCCATTGAGCCGCTGATGGCAGAGATCGGTGTCTCTGAGATCACCGATCTCACCCCACTGGATCGTATCGGGATCCCGGTCTTCTCGGCGGTCCGCCCGGGAGCAGCCCGGGGGGCTGTCCGCGTCCACGCAGGCAAGGGAAAAGAGCCGCTCCATGCCCGGGTCTCGGCGATGATGGAGGCGCTCGAGCGCTACTGCGCCGAGTACCGGGGGGATCAGATGGAGTATGCGACCTACGAGGAGATCGGTCCGGGGCGGGCCGTACACCCGGAGGATCTGATCATCCCCCGGAGGCTTGAGCAGGGGGAGAAGATCCACTGGACGCCGGCATGGGATATCCTGAACGATGCGGAAGCCTATGTTCCGAGCAACGCCGTCTTCCATCCCTACGACTCGCTCGGCATGGCCATACCACTCTTCCGGAGCGACTCAAACGGGCTCGCGTCGGGAAACGTCATGGAAGAGGCGATCCTGCACGCCCTGCTTGAGGTCATCGAGCGGGATGCCCTCAGCATAGCCGACCAGAGGCGCAACCTCGGTCGCCGTCTCACCATCGAGAACGACTGCGCCGCCCGGGAGGTCCTGGACCGGTTCGAGGATGCCGGGATCGATCTCCATCTCTGGCTGCTCGATGGAAAGACCGGTATCCCCACCGTCGCGGCCGCTGCGGATGATACCGTCACAAAAGATCCGGCGCTGATCGTCATCGGCTCAGGGGCGCATACCTCCCCTGAGATCGCTGCGCTCCGTGCCCTGACCGAGGTCGCCCAGAGCCGTGGGAGCTACCTCCAGGGCGGCCGCACCGATCCCCGGCGGGAGATGATCATCAGGAAGGTAGGGTATGAGCGGTTGAAGCGGATCAACAGGATGTGGTTTGCGGACGCGGAGACCATAGATATAAAGGATGTCCCGGATACGAGCACCGACCGATTCGACCTCGATATCGAACGGGTGCTCCAGGAGATCAGTCCCCACACCGACCGGGTCTGCGTCTGCGATCTCTCAAGGACCCCGGTCTCCGTGGTGCGGGTCGTCGTCCCCGGGTTTGAGGTCTCCTACATGGACCCGGATCGGCGGCGTCCCGTCCAGTGACTGCATCCCCGTCAGGGGAACAGGCGCGGCCACCCGGGCCCGGAGTGCGGTGAGCCTGACCGGCGCCGCCCCCTCCACCCGATCAAGGTCGAACGTCATCTCCTCCCCGTGGACCCGACAGAACTCCTGGAGATCGAGCATATGGCGGAGTCCCTCCGCCGCCTTTTCGTTCTGCACGAGTTCAAGCGGCGGCTCTAAGAGCGGCCGTGGCAGAAAGACCACGCACTTGGCCCGGCTCCGGGTGAGCGATACGTTCAGGCGATTCCGACTGTAGATGAACTCGGCCTCACCGAGCGCTGTCTCGACATCGCTCACGCCGTAGCTGACGATGACCGCCGTCGCCTCCTGCCCCTGCATCTTGTCGACGGTATCCACAAACGGCGGGTACTCCCATTCCCGCACACCGGCAAGGCGGCTCCGGATGGCACCGATCTGGGCATGGTGCGGGCTGACGATGAAGAGACCGTGCCGCCAGAACGAGGAGTCTCCATCACCCGCAAGCGGGTAGGGCTCCCCGGAATCCGGGTCGATGAGCCTCTCCCGGAGCGCCCGGGTGAGCCGGGCGACCAGCGTCGCCTCGATAGGGTTTTCGATCGTCGTCTGAACGTTCTCGAGCACACAGAGCACGAGTGGATACACTGGATCGAGGATCCACTCAAGATACCCCTCCTCCGTCGAACCCGTGGGTGGAGCCGGAGCAAGGGCTATCCGCTGCTCCCCGATGTCATCAGTCGCGGGGGCATACCCCCTACCGTAGAGTGTCTCTGCCGGAAACCTAGAGAGGGTGTGGTTCATCCGCCAGTTCTCCAGGAGCTGGCAGGTGTAGACGGGGTCTTTGGGATCGTCGCGGTGCCGGAGGTAGGCGAAGATGGAGTCCTCAAGCCCCGGGAGTCCATCCTCCGAGATCGGGTAGTCAGCCTGGATGACCGGGGGGAGTTGCAGGTCGTCGCCTGCGAGGACGAGCCTCCCCCCATCGGCGAGTACCGATGTTGCGAGCGCAAGCTCGGCCGGTCTCATCTGCGAGGCCTCATCGACGACCAGCAGATCGAGCGACGGGAGGACCTTCGCGAGCCTATCAAAGCTGTGCACCGTCCCACCGAGGAGGAGGGAGGGGTAGCCGATGACGGTGTCGGCCCGGTCGTGGGGCAACACCTCAAGGATCCGCTGGCCCCGGGGTGTCTTGACACTCCTCAGCTTATAGATCGGGAGCGCGGCTACAAGACCGAACTCATCGACCGAGTCATGCACCTTGACGAGCAGGTTCTCGATGGCCGCGTGGGTGAAGGCCGTGACGCCCACCCGAATAGGCTTTCCGTGCATCATACTGGCTTTTATCAGAGAAAGGAGCGTTGTGGCGAGGAAATGGGTCTTCCCGGTTCCGGGCGGTCCCCAGACAAGCGTCAGGCGATCGGTGAGCACCTGACGAAACGCCCGGGCTTGGCTCGGTGTGAACCCGCCACGACGATGGGCGAGGACTTCTGCATCGGCTACAACCTCATCCGCCTCAGTGACCGGGGTGGCGAACCCCCGCGGATCCCGCAGGAGCCTTATGAACGGGTCTTTGGGCTGCGCATCCAGGCTGAGGAGACGGCTGATGTAGCGCGGTGCGGTGAAATCGGTGAACCGGGGATGGAGAACCGCACGATCGCCCTCGACGAAGGGCGGGCAGCCCTGGCCGCAGGTCACATCCAGCACAAGTCCCCGGATCTGCCCGGCGCTTCGGTCGACGATCTCGTCCCGGACCTTTGCAAAGCAGACGCCACGCTTCCCCGGGGTCGGGCTGTCACGGTAGCGGAGGTCATCAAAGGCCAGCTGGGCCTCCTCTCCTGCATCTCCATCCGGGACGAGGAGATGGGCAAACGACTTTGACCGCTCGTAGACTGCGAGATCCAGGGGATGGAGCAGCCTCCAGAAGTTTCCTTCGCTCTTCTGGAGCGGTATGCTGGCTCCGGTCCGGACCCGCAGGGCAGGCGACCCGCTCCTGATCTCCTGCACCCGCCGGGCGCCCATCGCTGACTCGTACTCATTGATGAAGAGGAGACGTGAGATCTCCGGTGTGGCGGCATCCCAGGGGCTCGGGAACTGGAACTTCTCAGGCCATCGCACAAGATTCTCACTCACCCGTTCACGGAGGCCGTCAAGGATGCTACCGGTCGCAAGCAGCCGCCGCGATACCTCCCGGCCGATCCAGTCTGCGACCTCCGGCCGCTTCCCGTCCCACGCCATGACGATGGCATCGCCCTTGAGCGCATTGCTCTGCTCGTGCCAGAAGAGGCTGCCCGGATCGAGTTTGTACGTGAACCTCGATGAGGGTATGGCTGCCAGGACCTCTGGCAGCCGGAGAGCGAAGGGGACCGGGAGCGCAAGCAGCCTGCGTATCTCCCGGGCGAGGGTGACGAGGGGGAACGAGACCGTTGTGCCGGGATGGCTGGAGCCCTGAGTGATACCGGAGTCCTGGTAGTAGAACCGCAGCCGCATACCCTCTTCTGCGGTTGCAGGGTCCCCGATCGCCTCCTCAAGCACCCTGGCAAAGAGATCTTCTTCGAAGGTCTCGTAGACGTAGGTCTGGATCGATCTCTGCCCCCTCCAGTCCCGGCCCGCATTATAGTCGTGGACGGCCGCAAGCTCAGCGGTGAGCGTCCGTATAAACTCCCGGCGCACCCGAGCGCAGTCATCGGGGGATCTGGCGACGAATATGGCTTCGTGCGAGGGGGTCCCGTAGACCTCTCTCCCCCTGAGGCGGCGAAACCCCAGAGCGTATACCCGGTCAGAGATCGGGTCCTTCTGGAGCGTCAGGATGATCGCGATATCCTCAAAGATGGGAAGGGCAAGCGATCTGGCGGTCTTGCGTATGGTATCACCGGTCTGCAGTGCCCTGACGGTTGCACGCAGACCGTCACCCTGGCCGGCGAGCGACCCGCAGTTGTCCAGATGGCGGTCACTCCCGGGGGTCTCAAGGAACCTCTCAAGGTCGGGGAGGGTGTTGATGGACTCACCCCGGCTCCACGGCGCCTCCCTGAGGTAGCGCCGCGCGATGGACGAGAGACCCGGGATCTGCGAGATCGAGGCAGAGGTCTCTGCCTCTCTGCGGCAGTGGGGGTAGAACTCACAGTACTCGCACCGTGACGTTATATGCCAGGGCACGTCCGCGAGCGGGCATGCGAAGATACCCTTGAGGCGGTACCTGAAGAGATCCTCGATCACCCTGACGTTCAGGTGCAGATCGAACGGCTCAGGGCTATCCGCACCGTGGAGCCAGATCCACGCCTGATCCATATCGACCGGGCGGTCGATACCGAGCAGATCCAGGGCATGATCCAGGATCATGGCATAGAGGGTCGTCTGGATGCGATGGCTGATGCTGATGTCTTCGCTGGCCTTGATATCGATGACAGAGAGAACCCCTTCCTCAAACCGGATCAGGTCAGGGCGGCAGGGAGAGAACCGGTATACCGCAGGATCAAGCCCGTATCTGCTCCGGAAATGGATGGAGATCGGGATGGTCGCCTGGTAGACGGCCTCTCCCGGGGAGAGGCGGGGGAGGAGGTTGAAACTCTCCTCGATGGAGAATGACCGGTCGGTGAGGGGACCGGTCCCGTCGGGGACCCGCACCCTCCCGGCCAGCCTCCTGCCGACCACCTCCTCCTCCCACCTGATGCCCGCATCCAGGAGGGCCTGTGTCGTCGCTCTCCGGTCGATCGCGATTGCCGGGATGCCGGCACTCTCGCGGTCCTGTTCCGGGGTTGCGTGGTAGCGGAGGTAGCGCTCACAGTCGTGGTAGAAGAACCAGCCGATGAGTGATGGGCTGAGGTTGTAGCGGGACATGGGTGATCGGTCGTGACTCACTGTTTGTGCAGACACGGGAAAAGAGTTGCTTCTTTGCGAGCCTTTTGGAGGTCACTCGATATCGCCGACCGCCGGCAGGACGATGTCAGGCGGGAGCAGGACGCCATCGATGGTGTATATGACCCCGTTTGCCGCCGGCGTGCCTTCTCCAACCATCTCTGCACCGTTCACGGTCACGCCGTCGTCGGTGGCATCGATGGTGATGGGACTGCCCTGGACGGTCGCGATGGTCTCACTCCCGGAGATCTGGTATTCATCGGGGACCATGTGGTAGAGCAGGATCTCGGCCAGGTTGCCTTTCGGGTCCTCCATGAGCTCATCCAGCATGCCGGGTGGGAGCCGGTTGAAAGCCCCTTCAGAAGGAACAAAGACCGTGTATGGCCCCGAGCCCGCGAGCAACCTCTCAAGCCTGGAGGCATCAAGCGCCCGGGCGAAGGTTGAGTGGTTGCCATCGGTGGCCAGGATACCATCGATCGTCAGCAGATCTCCATCTACCGGTGTTCCGGTCGCCGTCCGGTTCAAGTCGCCATCCCCCTGGAGACCCGTACAGCCACCGGCGAGAATGGTTACGGCAACCACGAGTAGTATGGAGATCGTCCGCAAGATACTTCCCCCCTGGCAGGAGTCTGCTCCTGCTCTCCTCCCCGGATCTATATATACCTTGGTCTCCAGCGCCCGAACCCGGCCGTCTCCTCTACTCCCAGAGCATCAGGGTCGAGACCATGTGCCGGTCCGGGTCATACACCCTGACGGCGTTGTTGCCGGTATCAGCGATATACCAGAGCCCTCCCAGGTTGACCAGATCGCCTGGTTCACTCAGCCGTGCATCCCCCGACATTCCATTGCGGTAACCTCGGATGCCGCTCCCGGTCTTTGTGAGGACCCATCCTGTGCGCGGGTCGAGCTCCTTGATCTTGTGGTTATAGGTGTCGGCTATGTAGAGCAGCCCCTGATGGCTTGCTATACCCATCGGGTGGTGGATACGCGCCATACTGGCGATGGTATCGAGGTCGCCGAAGTCCTCCAGCGATCGTCCGATGAGGGTCTCGACCATGCCCCGCTTTATCCTGCGGATCGCCGAAGCGCCGCTGTCGGCCACGTAGAGCACCTCCCCGTCGGTGACGATCCCGGAGGGGCCGGCGAAGGTGGCCACCCCGAGGGGACCGTCCGCCAGACCTTCCCGGCCGGAACCGGCATGAGGTTCTATCTTGTGGGTATCGAGATCCATCCGCCAGATCTGGTTCGCACCCGCCATGGCGATGTAGAGGTAGCCGCCCATCAGCGCAAGGTCCCGGGGCGCGTTCAGCGCCACATCCATCCCCGGTCCACCTGCCATGGACGATGGCGCCTCAAGCCCGGTCCCGGCGATCGTCTCGACCCTGCGGTCCGGCCAGGAGATCCGCCGTATCATGTGGTTCCCGGTATCGGCGACGTAGAGTGTATCCGCCTCTCCATCGAAGGCGAGGCCCTCCGGCAGGTATAGTGAGGCCCTGGAGAAGGATCCATCGGCATTTCCCGGGGCCCCGGTGCCTATGGTCTCAAGGATCTTTCCATCACTGCCCGCGACGATGACCTGGTGATGGCCTCGGTCACCTATGAACAGGCGCATCCCCACACGGTCTGCCGCGATCTTGGCGGGGTGGTACAGGGCACCCACCCGCGCCGCTGCAGGGGTGGTTGTGAGCTGTATCGGCCTCGTATCGGGCATACCGCGCCGTTCAAACTCTTCGGCAAGCCGATCGAGTTTCAGGTCGAGCCGCTGACTGAGCCCCTCCCCGGTGGTCTTCCCGATGAGGTTCCCCGCCGGGTCGATGAGGGCGAACGTCGGCCAGCTCCGGACACCGAAGGCCTGCCAGAGCCTCTGATCGTGGTCAATGGCGACCGGATGATCGACTCTCGCATGGTGGACCGCCTCCGGAAAGCTCTCGGCGGTTGCGGGAGACTCGAACTCTGGCGCATGGACCTCGATGATCACCAGCCCCGGGTGGCCCTCCTTGAGGCGCCGGAGCTCCGGGACCAGTCGCGTACAGTTCGAGCATGCGAATGTCCCAAAATAGAGTAGCACTGTCCTGCCCTCCAGCGTCCTGAGGGAGATCGGGTGATCGGTGTTGATCCACTCGAGGCTGGCAGGGAGATCGGGGGCAGCCGTCGGGTTCATGCGGCCCCCTCTGGCAGTTCGAGGTTATGAAGGTTGGCAGGGGGCATACCTGCACGATCCCCACTTGAGCGAGTGGGGGCAGGGCATCACCGGTCTCCCCTCATGCCGGCAGTCTCTCTTTCAGTGGTGCGGCGAGCATCCCTTCGCAGAAGTCGATCGCTTCAGCAACCTTGTTCTTCTGGTAGATGACGGGTTTGATGTACGGCCTCTCCGGGAGGTCTCTGATCGCCGAGAAGACCTCCGGCCAGGGCACGTCATCGGTGATCGATGGCGGCCTGAGGTTGGTGTGGACGTGGATGCTCCTCAGGGCTTCGGGCGGGATCCTCCGGAGCGACTGCAAAAAATCCTCCCTCGTGACCGCATGGAGATGCCCCGGATCGAGCGCAATCCCGGCAAACCTGATGATCTCGGGATGGTGTTTGACGAACGTCTCCCAGAACGCCCGCATCTGGTTCCCGGTGGAGATATTCTGATCCCTGTGGTTCTCGAGGAGTATTCGGGGTTCTACCCCGAAGGCGCTCTGGTGGGCAGCGATCAGGGCGTGCATTCCTGCGGCGATGTCAGCGTGGGAGTTCTTCCGGCCGCCGGGGTGGATCTCGATGATGGCGGGGGGAGCGCCCAGGAAGTCACCGATCTCAAGGAGCATATCTCCAAGCGCGATCACCCACTCCGGATCGTGCCACCGCAGGTCCGCCTTCACCTGCCGGCCATGGGGATCCCGCCGGCGGGGTATACCCGGTTCGGTGTGCAGGGAGTACCCCGGCAGGCGGGGGATGTCCGCCTCCTGCTGGTAGAGCTCTTCGATAGACGAGCGGGTGAGCATAGAGCCGATATCCTGACCGGTCCGCTCGACCTCGGTCTTGTTCTTGATGAAGTCGCCGGGGACCTCAATATACGTGCACCCGAGCGGTTCAGCGAGGCACCAGCGCTCCAGGAGCCCTCCCCGCCTGGCCACCTCCGTGACGTTTGGGTAGATGTAGTCTGCACCGAGCATGGTAACCAGACCACACCATGGTGGGGGTGGTAGAAAAATTCTGGGGTGGCTTTGGGCTCCACCCGATCGCGGCCGTAGTTTTCCTGTGGGTGCCCGTCATCTTTCACTTCTCGATCAAGGATTTATGCACCACGGTGGTTGCAGAAGAAGATTATTATAATAATGACGTTATTAAAGTGCAGCCCCGTGGTGTCGCCGGTGCCCCTGATCACCGATCTTCCCCATCATGCCCGGAAGGGCGGGGGTGGCGCCAGAGGATACCGGGGCGGAGACGATGGAGAGGTAGGATTATGCAGCGTGGTACATGGTATCTGATCATTCTTATTGCGGGGCTCGCGCTCATGGCGGCTGTGGGAACGGCGGCCGGGGATCTGACAGTCACCTGGAACCAGACATACGGCGGACCTGATGGCGGGGAGGCAGCATATGCCATCGCCGCGTGTCCCGATGGAGCCGGCTTTTATCTTGCGGGGGAGGCCGCATCATCCGGCGAAGGGGGGACCGACGTCTGGGTGGTGAGGCTGACGCCGGAGGGCGATGAGGTCTGGAATCGGACCTACGGCGGGAGGGAGGCTGACACCGCCCGGTCTATCATCCAGACCGGCGATGGCGACCTCCTCATCGCAGGCAATCTCACCTTTGTCACCGATGGAGCACGGCTGGATACCGACGCCTGGCTCATAAAGATCGATCCCGCGGGCGCCGAGGTCTGGAACCGGACCTACGGCGGGCCGGATGTCAACGCATCGGCAAACGCCGTGATCGAGACCGATGACGGGGGCTCCGTATTCGCCGGTTCCATCGCATCCTGGGGTGGAGATGAATCCGACGCCTGGGTCGTCAGGTTGAATGAGACGGGGGGCAAGGTCTGGGAGAGGAAGTTCGGCGGGGCTGGTGAGGATAGAGCAGACGATATAGTCCAGCTCCCGGGGGGCGACTTCGTCTTTGCGGGTAGCACGGGATCGACAGGGGCCGGCGGGATGGATGCCTGGGTTGTCAGGCTGAACGGATCGGGCGGTGAGGTCTGGAACAGGACGTTTGGCGGCCTCGACGACGATGACGCCCGGGCGGTGATCACCACCACGGACGGCAACCTGCTCATCGCCGGGACGTTTACGGAGCGGTCCAATGACACGGCGACCGATACCGATGCCCTCCTCATGAAGCTCACCCCGGATGGGGATATCATCTGGAACTGGATCTACGGGGACGTGGGCGTGAATGAGTCGGCCAATGCGGTCGTCGAGACATACGACGGCGGGTACGTATTCGCCGGAGCTACCGGGTTTTTCGGGACGGATGATACCGACGCCTGGCTCGTCGGGGTCGATGATGAGGGAGCGGTGGCGTGGAGCAAGACTTTTGGCGGCATAAACCCCGGTGACCGGGCCACATCGCTCCTGCGGGTCGAGGAGGCCGGGTACATCTTTGCAGGGGTGTTCAACGCAACGGAGAAGGGAGGGGTGGTGAACGAGGATGCCTGGGCCGTGAGATTGGGTGTTTCCACCGAACCGGTCCCGGCACCCCCGAAGGCACCCATCAAGCCTCCGAAGGCACCGGCCGTGCACCATAAGCCGCCGGCGACGGGGACCCCAACCCAGAAACCGCCGGTGACCAAAACGCCCACACCCGCTGCTGCACCGGCTTCGATCGGGGGCATCGCCTGGAACGACACGAACGCAGATGGCGTATACGACTCAGCAGGGGAGCCGGGGATCGCGGGCGTCAGCGTCACCCTTCGCGATGCCGACCTCCGCAAGATTGGGACCACAGAGACCAGAGCGGATGGCAGATACTCCTTCACTGACCTCACGCCCGGGGACTACGTCGTTGAGTTCAAACCCCCGGGGGGGATGGTCTTTACGGTGCAGGTCCCTGGCGGGAGCGATGTGAATCAGACGACCGGGAGGACCGGGGTGATAACCCTCAAGGCCGGGGAGAAGCAGCTTACGTGGGACGCCGGGCTGATCGTGGAGGCCCCGCCCCCCCCGGAGCCGGGACTTGTCACCGGCACCGCCTGGTTTGATATCGACGGCCAGACTGAGGTCTGGGATGAGAGTATATCCGGTATCCCGGGCGTTCGCGTGGAGCTCATGCGTGCTGACGGCACGCCGGTAAACACGACGCTCACCGGCCCCGGCGGCACGTACACCTTCTATGTCGATGAGCCCGGAGACTATTTCCTCCGGTTTGCACCACCGAGGGCTCGAGGAGCCATATTTGTCCTATCTGATCCGGCAAACGATGTCGATCCAGAGACCGGCACGACGGATATATTCGAGGTTGTGCCATCCGGGACCGTGACGCGGAACGTGGTGCTGGCCTCGGGTAGTCCCCCGCTCACCGGGACGATCTGGTGTGATCTCAACAAGGACGGGATCTGGGATCCGGGTGAGCCGGGCATTCCTGGTGTCCGCATCCTGCGGCTCAATGCCAAGCCCATGCTGACCGGCAGCACAATCACCGACTCCGACGGCTCATACCATTTCTCGGGCTGTTTTGAGTACTGGCATATCGGCGGCATTCAAGTCTATCTTCCGGATGGCTACTCTTGCACCACACCCGATCCAAACAGTGGTGGCGCTCAGGCAGACTGGGTATATGCGTGGATCGAGACCGAGGGATTTACTGAGATCGAGGGGGAGACCCTGAACGTCGGCCTTGCCTGGACGCACCAGACCGAGGCGCGCGCGGAAGCGTATGGGTGGGTGCACGGAATGGCCTGGCATGATAAGGATCGGGACGGTGTCAAGGGTGAAACGTATGATTACCTGGCTGGTATCGAAGTCCAGCTCCTGGATTCAGACGGCGCTATGATGGCATCGACTCACACGCGCGAGGCAACCACCTTCTCCGGCGCTACATACCTCTTCGGTCCCCTCACGCCCGGAGAGTACTCCCTGGTGTTCATCCCGCTGGAGGGCTACACCTTCACAGACCCGGGCAGGGACAGCCAAGTAGACCCGGCGACCGGTAGGGTCGGCCCCTTCACGGTCGGTGGGGATGAGGTGGTCGTCAAGGATGCAGGGATGGTCTTTGCATCGGAGCCCGAGCCGGCGCCGGATGGAGCCCCGGATGGAGCCCCGGATGGAGCCTCGGATGGGGCACTGGAAGTAACGCCGGAAGGACCACCGGATGTGGCACTGGATGGAGCCCCGGATGGACCCCCGGATGGGGAACCGGATGGAGCCCCGGATGGAGCACCAGAGGGGGCACCGGATGGGGCACTGGATGGAGCCCCGGATGGACCACCTGAAGGGACACCGGATGGAGCCCCGGATGGGGCACTGGAAGTAACGCCGGATGAAACACCAGAGGGAGCACCGGATGAAACACCGGATGAAACACCGGATGGAACACCGGATGGAACACCGGATGGAACACCGGATGGAACACTGGATGGAACACCGGAGGTAGCGCCAGAGGGAGCCCCGGATGGAGCCTCGGATGGGGCACTGGAAGTAACGCCGGATGGAGCCCCGGATGGAGCACCGGAGGTAGCGCCAGAGGGAGCCCCGGATGGAGCCTCGGATGGGGCACTGGAAGTAACGCCGGAAGTAACGCCGGATGGACCACTGGATGGAGCACCGGATGGAACGCCGGATGAAACACCAGAGGGGGCACCGGATGGAGCCCCGGATGGAGCCCCGGATGGAGCCCCGGATGGAACACCAGAGGTGACGCCGGCGGAAGAATCCTAAATCCCCCCACTTTTAGTATGAAGGGGTTCAGATCGGCCCTGGGCACCCCCGCAGGGGGGTGGGGTGGCCCGGCCCCGGGAGGATTACCTGGGAGATGGGATCTGGGTCGACCCCGGCGAGAAGATCTTCCAGGGGTAGGGGACCGCGAGGAAGAACGGGATGGCGAGGACGATCGCGAGCGGTATCGTCATAAGCCCGACCGAGAGCGACGTCAGATCAGCTATCCATCCGGTGACCGCAACACCCATCCCGCCCACGCCGACGGCGAGCCCGAGCATAAGCCCGGAGACGAGCCCGACACTCCCGGGCGCCATCTCGTGGGCCATGGCGACCGTCACGGCGAAGGTCGACCAGAGGATGAACCCGAAGATGATCATGGCGACCAGGGATATGACGCCCCCGGTCGAGAGGAAGACCACAAACGGCGGGATGGCGGCGACGAGGCCGACGAGCGTACACTCTTTGCGGCCGTAGCGGTCTGAGAGCGTCCCACCGACGAGCTGCCCCACGACCCCGGCGATGAGCATACCTGAGACCAGCAGGTTTGCAGTCACGAGATCGATGCCCCGCATGGTGAGTATGGTCGGGAGGAACGCAACCGAGCCGAATATCGCCCATGCCCGGAGACCCGACGCCACGACCAGGAGGACGATCGCCCGGCGGGCAGGCTTCTCATCATGCTGGGAGGGCAACTCGGGCAGTCTGAGGCGCCCGGGGGCGGGCAGAACATAGTAGAGCACCACTGCCATCACGATCCCCGGGACGGCCAGGATGACGAGCCCCGGAAGACCCATCAGGCCGACTGCCACCCCGGCACAGATGGGGCCGACCGCGTAGCCCAGGTTGCCGCCGATGACGAAGTAAGATGTGATCCGCCCCCGGCTCGCGTCCCGGGTCAGGCGGCTGACGGTTCCGAGAGCGCTTGGATGGAAGAAAGCATGCCCAAGCGCCGCTATCGCAACGGAGACGAGCACCAGGTAGTAGTTGTTGAACAGCCCGACGATCGATATGAATATCGCGCTGATGAGGACGGTGATGCTGATGCGGATCGTAAGCCCCCGGGCATCGTAGAGCCAGCCAACGAGCGGCTGCATCATCGAAGACGTGAGATTATAGACCGTTACGATCAGGCCCGCGAGGAGGAACGAATACCCATGCTCTGCGATGAGGAGCGGCAGGATTGCAGGGAGGACCGGTGAGTAGAGGTCAGTCACGAGGTGGGCTGCAGAGAGCCCCCATACCGATTTTGTATCAGTAGTCACAATGGTCAGATCCGTACTAAGCGTATGACCTCTACCGTAATATCCACTCGCTCCTTCCGGTGATGTGCAAACGTCCGCCGCATCGGGAATGCACAGAGGCTCACCTCCTCGATCACCGCCCTCCCCTCGGTGTAGGTGGCTACAAACGGGCTCGATCCTTCGTTGAAGATACCATAGACCACCTGCCCGAGTTCAAGCGCCCGGTCGATGAACGGCCGATCGGCATGCGCCCTCTGCGCCCCGAACGGCGGGTTCATCACGACGGTATCACACGCAAGCCCCGCCCAGTCGATATCCGGGTTCCTGATGTCGGCGACGATGAAGGCCACCGTGACCCCGAGCATATCCGCGTTCCGCCGGGCGATCTCGATCGCAGCCGGATCGATATCCACACCGGTCACGGCAGATGCACCGAGGAGGGCCGCGCCGCAGGCCAGGACCCCGGTCCCGCACCCGAGATCACAGACCCGGCGCCCCTCGATCGCCCCCTGCATGGCGGCATGGTGGAGGAGGCGGGCCGCCACCGGCGCCGGGGTCTGGTACTGCTCGAGGGAGGTCCTCGGCCGGTCAAAACCCTGCAGGCGCTCCAACCGCATCTCGAGGTGACGAAGGTTCATGGTGAGAGGTACTCGTCGATCGCATAATCATCCCATGCCCGGACGCCGCAGAGGATCTCAAACTCCGGCGGCGCCAGCACCGGGACGGGGAACCGGATCTGGTCGTCGTAGGCGAGCCGGGGGCAGGCGGTGTTTACGTAACACGCAAACCCGAGGTCGAGCATCCCGGCGGGGGAGACCTCGCGCATCGCAACCAGGAAGGCCCGGTCTGAGAGGGCGACGAGCCGCCGGGCGATATCCATCCGTTGCTGCCCGCTCTTTGTGCTGACGATGATCCCGAAACTCGTAGCATCCGCAGCCTTTGCCATCACCGCAGCGCGGCGGCGAACCAGACGGGACGCATCCACTGACCGGGCCTCACCGGTCAGGGGATCGAGCGCCACCACCCGGGCGCGGGTGGCAAGCTGGACCCCGGTGGGATGGAAGACCCCGGTCCCGACGAAGAGGATCTCGTCCGCCCCGGTCGCCCGTGCGGCGGCGAAGTTGCATCCGAGCACCTGGCCCCGGAGGGGTGTGCGACCATCACCCGGGACGGCGACGGCCTCGATCTCGTGCTCACCGAGGTATGCGGCCATCGCGTCGACCAGGTGGACATGCTGGACTGTGGTGACAAGGCCAACCCGGCGGCTCTCAAGCAGCGGCAGGGCCCGGGAGAGCACGGTCACGTCGAAGTCTATCCGGACAGGCTCGTATATGACATCAGGGCGCTCCTCGACCGGTGCATGTCCGAAGTGGACCAGGACGTCGGCATGCACAAGGGCATCGAGCGCAAGGTCACAGGCCCCGTAGCAGGGATCGCCACTGACGATCACATCAAACCCAGCATCGCGGAGCGCGGCCGCCACCCCCGGCGCCCGCCGCGCAAGTCCGGCCGGGAACTGGAGGGCAACGCGCTCTGCGCCGCGTTCCCTGAGCCGTCGGACAAGATCAGATATAGGTATCAATGACGTGCACCCGGCCCCCTGAGACATCGATCCTGACCAGGGTCTTAAACGGCCGGCCGATATCAGTCTCGCCCCGGGAGACGACCACACAGATATCGGCAATATCAGCACCGATTTGCTCGAATGCGCTTATGAGGGCGCGGAGCGTCCCCCCGGTGCTATAGACGTCATCGATGATGACGACGCGGTCACCCGCGTTGACCCCGTTCACGTAGAGCTCCGCCTTCGAGTACCCGGTCGTCTGGTGCACCGCGACCTCCCCAGGAAGATCGTAGGAGCGTTTCCTGACGATTACCAGCGGTATATCGGTCATCATCGAGAAAGCGACGCCGATATGGATTCCCATCGCCTCGCAGACGACGATCTTATCGACGCCTTTGAGATCGAGTACCCGCACCAGGGCACATCCGACCTCGCGGAGGAGTGCGGGCTCAACGAGCGGCACCCCGTCGGTTATCGGGTGGATGAAGTAATCGTACTCCCCGCGCCGCATGACCGGGGAGGCTTCCAGCGAACCAACCAGTCGTTCAAGCATCCAGACCACTCATATCTTCAAGGAATGCTTCGATCACGTCACGATCGACGTGCGGCATACAGACGATCCGCATATGCCCTGCCCGGGTCCTCGAGACCCGCCAGGTGGCGGGCACACGGTCACCGGAGAATGTTGCCACGTTGACGTCCGGTGTCACCGCTCTCTCGTAGCCGAGGGTCTCCATCCCCTCGATCAGCCTTCGAGTATTCTCCATGCATCCGGCGACAACCGCCCGCATCCCCTCCAGTCCCAGGTACTCGAGGACCGCGACCGCAGCCGCCACCGGCGCGCCGGGTCTTGTCCCGGCGAGGGTGTACTCCTGCTTCACGGTCAGGTAGGGCGTATCGACGTTGAGGGAGGAGAAATATTCCGGATCCCTGACGAGGAGGCAGCCTGCCGGGATGGTGCTCATCCCCATCTTATGGGGATCGATGGATATGGAGTCGACGCCCGGGAGACGGAAATCAAACGGGATCTGCCGGTCAAGGAACGGTATCACCATCCCCCCGAAGGCTGCGTCGACGTGGAGGAACACCTCCCGGTCCAGAGCCAGATCCGAGAGATGGGCGATGGGGTCGATCATCCCGTACTCCGTCGTCCCGGCGATGCCGATGAGAGCGATCGTATCTTTATCCATGAGACCGTCGACCGCGTCGACATCCATCCTGAACTCCGCATCCAGCGGTGCCGCCCGAACCTCGATCCCCAGGATATCAGAGGCCTTCTGGAACGAGAAGTGACCGGACTCCGGAACCACCACGTTCGGGGACCGCGTGGGCTTTCGCTTCTTTGCGATCCGGAACGCCTGGATGTTGGACTCGGTTCCCCCGGAGGTCGCATACCCCCCCGCGAGAGGGAGGTGCGTCAGTGCGCCGAGCCTCCGGACGAGGAGCCTCTCAAGGTCAGCCGTCCCGGGAAAGAGCCCGGGGTCACCGAGGTTGGTCTCGAGGAACATGGCGTGCGCCCGCGCCGCAACCGGGTGGGGGGGGGTGCACATCGAACTCAGTATATTCCGATAGCCGAGATCCTCTCGCCGCTTACGTGAGAGAAAAGAGAAGAGGGTCTCCTCAGGGCATCCAGTTTCACGCATTTCTTCTCGCCGCATCAAGGAGGATCTGCCGCTCTTTTCGGGCAACAGCTTCACGGATTCGCGGAACTGCATCGATGTTTGCAGAGACGCTGGTGATGCCGTGCTCGACGAGCCACGCGACCATGTCGGGGTCGGAGCCGGCCTGGCCGCAGATCGAGCACTCAACACCGTGCTCACGGCAGACCTGGATCGCGTGATCGATCAGGTGGAGCACGGCAGGGTGCTCTGGATCGTACATCTCCGCGACATACTCGTTGTTCCGGTCGATGGCGAGTGTGTACTGAACGAGATCGTTCGTCCCGAACGAGGCGAAATCGATCCCCGCCTCGATGAAGCCTTCGATGAGGATGGCGCTGCTCGGGACCTCGATCATGACGCCGAGGGTCGCTTTCTCGACATCGACTCCCCACTCCTTCATCATCGCACGAGCCTGGATGAACTCCGATGGCTGGTTGACGAGCGGAAACATGACGCCGAAGTTGTTGTAGCCTGCGGCCCAGAGTCTCTTGAAGGCCTCAACCTGCATGCGGAACTGTTCCGGGCTCCGGAGGTCCCGGCGGATGCCGCGCCACCCGAGCATCGGGTTGTGCTCGACGGGTTCCACCTCACCGCCCTTCATGTTCCGGAATTCGTCGGTCGGGGCGTCCAGGGTCCGGACCCAGACCGATTTCCCCGGGAAGGCGTCGAGCACCATCTTGATGCCCTGGTACAGCTCGGTGATGAACTCCTCTTCCTCGCCGTTCTCGACATACCATCCCGGGGTCTTATTCAGGCCGAGGATGAGATGCTCGATCCGCAGAAGGCCGACGCCATCCGCGCCGGTGGCGGCGGCACGCGCGGCCGCCTCGGGGAGGGAGACGTTCACCTTGACGAGCGTGCCGGTGATCATGGGGGCTGCGGCGGCTACGGCTGCTGTCGGCACTGCTGGAGCCGCGATCTCGATCACACCATCGTAGATGATACCCTTCTCTCCGTCGACGGTGATGACCCGTCCGTCTTCCAGCACCTTCGTCGCTTTCTTGGTTCCGACGACTGCAGGCGTCCCGAGTTCACGGCTCACGATGGCGGCGTGACAGGTCATGCCGCCCTCATCGGTGACGATGGCCCGGACCCGGCGCATCGCCGGTACCATATCGGGGTTGGTCATCTTGGTGACCAGGATGTCACCTTCCTTGATGGTGCTCGTGTCCCTGACGTCACGGACGATCACGACACTGCCATCAGCTATCCCGGGGGAGGCGCCCTGGCCTTCCAGCAGCACCACGCCGAGATCGCCTTCGGGCTTGGTGGCCGACTTTGCGCCGGAACGGGGGATTTCCGGGCGCCTGATGGTCGTTATAGGCCGAGATTGGAGGATGAAGAGATCGTCTCCGACGATCGCCCACTCGACATCCTGCGGGGTACCGTAGTGATCCTCCACGAGCTTTCCGAATGTTGCGAGTTGGGCCACCTCATCATCTGTGAGGACCGAAGCCGTGCGCTCTTCGCCGGAGAGGTTGATGGTCTTCGTCCCGTCATCGCCCTCAGGCACAATCATGATCTCCTTCTCGGCGATCAGGCGATCGACCACGCGCCCAGACCGCAGGTCAAAGACGTAGTTATCAGGCGAGACGCTACCTGAGACGACGGCCTCGCCGAGCCCCCAGGACGCCTCGACGATCGTCAGGGGCTCGCCGGTGACAGGATGGGAGGTGAACATGACCCCTGATTTCTCAGATCGGATGAGGTCCTGTACGACGACGGCGATGTTCACGCCACGGTCATCGAACCCCTGTTTCGCCCGGTAGTAGATGGCCCGCGCGCCGTACAGTGAGGCCCAGCACCGCTGGACCGCTTCGAGAAGGTTGTCGTCACCGAGGACGTTGAGGAACGTCTCCTGCTGCCCGGCGAAGCTGGCTTCAGGCAGATCTTCGGCGGTAGCGCTCGATCGGACGGCGACAATGCTCCCGTCTGCGCTCATCCGGCCGTATGCATCGATGATATCCTCCTTGATGTGGTCGGGGATCCCGACGCTCAGGACGATGTCCTGCGCTTCCCTGGAGACTGATTCCAGGGCGTCATTATCATCAACATCCAGTCGCTCCAGTTTGCGGAAGAGTGTATCTTCGATCCCGGTCTCGATCAGGAACTTGCGGAACGCCTGGGCAGTCACCACAAACGCCTTCGGCACAGGGAGGCCGAGGGCCGTCATCTCGCCCAGAGATGCTCCCTTTCCACCTACGGAGATGATATCCTCCTTTTTTATTTCCTCAAGCCACAGAATATTGGGCATTTCCTTCATGCTCGCACCACACATATACTTCTCACCATTCCATAAAAGATTTCGGAAGAAAAAGCATCAATACACTTGATGCCAAACCAGATATGGGTTCAACTGTGAGATATAGAGTGCTTGTCAGCGACCCGCTGGCAGAGGAAGGGCTTGACATCCTGAGGGAATTCTGCGATGTGGATGTCAATACCGGGCTGACTGAAGACCAGCTCGCTGGGACCATCGGGGACTACGATGCCCTGCTGGTGCGCTCGGGCACCCAGGTCACGGCGCGGGTCATCGACGCGGGAACAAGGCTGAAGTTCATCGGCCGTGCCGGCGCCGGGGTGGATAATATCGATATCGAGGCGGCGACGCGCAGAGGTATCATCGTCGCCAACGCTCCTGAGGGAAACACCCTGGCGGCGACCGAACACACGATGGCGATGATGCTCTCGCTTGCGCGCAATATACCTCAGGCGAGTGCATCACTCAAGAGGGGCGAGTGGAAACGCTCCAAATTCATGGGGATCGAGCTCAATGATAAGGTCCTCGGTATCGTGGGACTTGGACGGATAGGGACTGAGGTTGCGCGGCGTGCACGGGCGATGGAGATGAAGTGTATCGCCTACGATCCCTTCATCAGCAAGGAGCGGGCTGCAAACCTTGGCGTGGAGCTGGTCGCGCTCGATGATCTCTTCCGGCGGTCGGACATCATCACGGTCCACACGCCGCTGATCAAGGAGACGCGCCACGTGGTCAACGCAAAGACCATCGCCACCATGAGGGATGGTGTCCGGTTGATCAACTGCGCGCGCGGGGGGATCATCGATGAAGAGGCGCTTGCGGATGCGATTCGAAGCGGCAAGGTCGCCGGCGCTGCGGTGGATGTCTTTGAGTCCGAACCGCCGACCGACTCCCCGCTCCTCGGCCTGGATCAGGTGATCTGCACTCCGCACCTGGGAGCAAGCACGGTCGAGGCGCAGAAGAATGTCGCTACGTCGGTTGCGAACCAGTGTATCAGTGTTCTCTCGGGCGGACCGGCGAAGTATGTTGTGAACGCGCCGATGATCCCCGTGGAGCAGCAGGCGTTGATGGAGCCCTACGC